>JAJDUQ010000239.1 GCA_022826505.1 Gammaproteobacteria bacterium | reverse complement strand
TTCACATCGACATAATCAAGCATAGAGTCTGGATATCTCCTCCATTTACATGGACACAAAACAACAGAATCTCTGCCCAACAAATCGATGAGAATCAATGAGATATACTGAAACTACAGGAGATTTCTCTCGGAAGTTCAGACTAGGGCGGCGGTCGGGAGCTATCTCGATAGCAACCCTGCCCGCTCTCGGCCATCTCCGCGTCATCGACGGAGCCGAGGTGCGGGTGTCTCTCGTATGCTTTGGCGATGCGGGGGACGAAGCGGCACCGCAGCGACGGCTCAATGGACAGATTGTCGATGCAGTCCACACCGACCTGACAACGAGACTAGGGAGTTGCGGGGTCCATTTGACTAACGTGCAGCGACTGGACCGTAACCTCGGCGTCGCGTACATGGGCGCCATGAAGGGCGGCTCCTTCGACGTGACGGGGGACCGAACGGGAGAGTGGCTCCGGGAGCCTACGAACCCGAACGGCCGTCCCGACTCGGAGGTGCTGCGGTCGTGGATGAACGACATAGATGTGGACCCGGCATCCTGCAGACAAGTGGATCGTGGACTTCGGATGGACCATGACCGAGAAGGACACGGCGCTCTACGAGACGTCGTTTCAACATGTCAAGGAGCACGTCCATCCGACGCGACAGCGCGGAACCGCCGCGAGGCGTACCGGGAGTACTGGTGGCGCCACGTGGAACCGAGGCAGGGAATGTGGCGGGCGCTCGACGGGTTGTCCCGTTACATCGTAACGCCGACCGTCGCCAAGCACTGGCCGTTCGCGTGGCTCGACGCCCGGATTTGCCCCGATCACCAGCTCATCGTCATCGCCCGCGACGACGATGTGACGTTCGGTATTCTGCACAGCCGGTTCCACGAGACGTGGGCACCGCGACTCGGGACCAGCTTGGAAGACCGGCCACGCTACACGCCGACAACGACTTTCGAGACCTTTGCATTTCCCGAGGGATTACACCGAACATAGCGGCGTTCGGAGTACGCACGCGAGCCGCAAGTGATCGCCATTGCCGAAGCCGCGCGCAGGCTGGTCGAAGTGCGGGCCCCGTGGTTGAATCCACCAGAATGGGTGGAGTGGGTAGACGAGCCCGCGCCAGGTTTTCTGAGGCGCGCGATCGCGCGAAGTGAGGCGCTGGAGAAAGAACTCAGGAAGCGGACCCTGACCAAATCTCTACAATGCCCGACCACAACGGCTCGACGACGCGCATGCGAGCCTCGATGCGACAGTACGAGGCGCCGCGGGTGTCGGGACGAAAGATGATCAAGTCCCGGAACCAAATGGGTCGGCGAGGAAGGAGGACATGAGTGGAGTAGACGAGGAAGTTGACTACGAAGCGCTTACTGGAGCGCTCCTGACCCTCGCAGTGGAGTCGTGGCGATTCGGACGCGCCGGTGAACGAGTGCTCATGAAGCTCGACGAAGGCGAGCAACGGCGCCACCAAAGGCAACTGCGGTGGTTCCAGAAGAAGCTCGAGGAGACCCTCACCGAGATCGGAATTCGGATTGTGAGCCTCGAGGGACACGCATTCGACCCGGGAATGGCCGCGACGCCCCTCAACCTCGAGGAATTCGACGGCGACGACGCACTTGTGGTCGACCAGATGCTTGAACCAGTCGTGATGGGCCCAACGGGCGTCGTCAGAGCAGGGACAGTCACACTGAAGAAGGCGGATCAATGAACTACGTCGGAATAGACCTCGGCACCACGAACAGCGCGATCTGCTCCTATGACGGCGAGCAGACTCGTATCTGGAAGAGCCCCGAGCAGAACGACGTCACACCGTCGGCGATCTACCTCGGTCGGCTCGGAAACAAGTACGTCGGGAAGAGGGCCTACGACACCGCAACTCGGAGTCCCGACAACACCGCAACGCTGTTCAAGCGCCTCATGGGGACCAGCACGCCGGTCAAGCTGCCCGCGGTCGACGTCACGATGACGCCTGAGGAATGCTCGGGAGAAGTGCTCCGGGCGCTGTTCGGCTACCTCCCCGAAGAGGTGCGGAACAACCCCGATAGAGGCACGGTGATCACGGTGCCGGCGGCGTTCAACCAGATGCAGAAGAACGCCACGATGGAGGCGGCCGAGATGGCCGGGATTGGCCGGGTCGCGTTGATGCAGGAGCCCGTCGCCGCGGTCATGAGCGTGATGAAGGCCCGCAGCGCAGACGGGACCTTCGTGATCTATGACCTCGGAGGGGGAACTCTCGATGTAGCGATCGCGGAGAGCATCGCCGGCCGCATCAACCTCCTGGCGCACGGAGGGATCGCGATGTGCGGAGGAAGGGACTTCGACCGCCTGCTAGTCGACAACATCGTCAAGCCTTGGTTGTTCGAAAAGTTCGATCTCCCGGAAAACCTCTCCGTCAACCCAAGCTACAAGAAGCTCGTGCGAATCGCGGCATGGGCAGCGGAGCGGGCGAAAGTCGAGCTGTCGGCGCACGAAGAGACCGCGATTCAACTCGAAGAGATGGACGTCGGCGTACGTGACGAGTCCGGGGAGGAGATCTACCTCGACATCCCCGTGAAGCGGAGCACCCTCGATGGACTGATGACCGAGAAGGTGGACGAATCGATTGAGGCAGCGAGGGCAACGCTCGACAAGGCGGGGTTGGCCCCCCACGAAGTCGAACGTGTCGTGTTCATCGGCGGGCCGACGAACTACAAGCCGCTTCGCGACCGTGTCGCGTTCGAACTCGGGTTGCCGGCAAGCGCCGAAGTCAATCCGATGACGGCAGTCGCTGAAGGCGCCGCAATCTTCGCCGAATCAATCGATTGGGCGTCGCAAAGCCGCAACCGCAAGACCAGCCGCGGGACCCTCGCTTCGTCCGGGCCCCTCAAGGTGAACTTCAACTACACAGCTCGGACACCGGGCGATCGAGCGAAGATCGTCGCTCGGGCCGACGGAGTGGTACCCGCGGGAGCGGAGTACCAGGTGGACAACCTCGACACCGGATGGAGCTCCGGGCGGATGGCGCTCGCGCACGGTGCCACAACGGATGTAACGCTCTCGAAGGACGGAGAGAACAGCTTCAAGGTAACCGTCTTCGACGCGAGCGGAGGCACGATGACTCTCGAACAAGACACGATAACGATCACGAAGACGGCGGCGATCGTGGAAGCGATCCCCGCGTCGCATTCGATCGGAATCGAAGCTCGTGCGACGCTCGGAGGCAGAGCAATGGTCGAACGGCTCGTGCGCGCCGGAGACGCGCTACCGAAAAAGGGAGCCAAGACGTTCAAGGCGGGAGAATCATTGAAAGCAGGCAGCAGCGGCTCGCTCAACTTCCGGTTGCTCGAAGGAGACAGCGACGATCCCGAGTACAACCGACTCATAGGGATGCTCAAGATCACAGGGGACGATTTCGACGAAGGTGTGATCTACGCCGGAGCCGAGCTTCAATGCGAATACGAGATGCACGACTCCGGCGGCATCGTGCTCGAGGTGTCCGTGCCGAGCATTGGGGCGACCTTTCACTCGGGGCACAACTTTTACTCGCGCCAGGAGGGCCAGCTCGACTTCAGCGCCGACGGGGAGCGGGTCAGGGAGAATGGAGAGGAGGCGCTTCGCCGGCTCGACGAAATCAGCGAGAGGATCGACGATCCGAAGCTTGAGCAGGCCCGGGGCAAGCTCGAACGAGCGGCGGCGCTCGACCCGGACGAGCCCGAGAGCGAGCGCGTGCAGGACGCGATGGCCGGCGTCGACGCGGCACGTCGGCTGCTCGGCGAGGTGCGAAAGGAGAACCTCAAGGACATCCGGCAGATCGAACTTGATCGGACGACAACGCTGTTCAGCGACCACCTCCGGGGTATCGCGCTACCAAGGGAGGAAAACGAATTCGACAACCTCGTGCGCACCGCGCAGCGGGCGATCGACAGCAACGACAACGACTTCGAGCGCCATGTGAACGAACTCGGACGCAAGAGTTTCGAGATCTTGTGGCGCCAAGACTGGTTCGTCGTGGAGAAGTTCAAGTCCATGGCGTCATCACCGCACTGGTTCGCCGACCATGCTCGATTCGAGGCGCTGGTTGCGAGCGGACGCGGATTCCTGCAGAACGACGACATCGACACACTGCGCCAGATCATCGCGCAGCTCGCCCAAATCCAGATCGATCACATCTCGGACAGCGACATGATGGAAATCGCCAACATCATCAGAGGCTGACGATGATGGAAGAGCGATGGTTCCCTCTCCAGCACAGGCTCCCCGACGGAGCGGCGCTCGGACGCCTGATGCACTCCGGACCCGACTGGCAAATATTCCGCCTCAAGGGCAATGGCAGGATGCTGATCGCACGCAGCGCGCTCGCCGACCGGTGGGCCGGCTCACAACTCGTTCCGGACACGGTGCTGAAGGCGTTCGCATTCGGCAACGAGACCTTCAAGGCACTCGGCTCGGGACCCGAACAACGGCTCGAACCCGTCACCGAGGGAGGGTCGCCAGACACAAAAACCGACGGTTTGGCGTTCGCTCTGAGCCTGAACGAAACGCGCAAGGTGGACGCGGTGACGCCGCTGCACGACGCGATCTACGCGGAGCGCTTCTCGCGGCTGCTGCCGACGTGGACAGTCTCGGAGAGCGCATCGGACGAAGAGGTGCTCGGGCGATGGCTGACCGGTGGGGTCGCCATCCCGGCGACATCGCTGCGGCGCCTCACCGCGCTACTGGCTTGGCTCGACGAACAGGACGTGCGCGAGCTCGTGGAAGTCGCGGGACTGGGCGCATCAAGACCCCCTCCCGCGCGGGAGGCGCCGCGCGCAAGCGATGAGCCGCTTTCGACCGTGACCGAGTCGCAGGAATCGGCGAGAAGCCCGCAATTGAAGAAAGCACAACGGGCGCCCGAGCCGCAACGAAGGTTCCGCTTGGCCGGACGTCGGGTGCTCGAAGCGTTCTTCCGGGAGCACGTCATAGACATCGTCGAGAATGCCGAACGCTACAAGGCGCTCGGAATCGGATTTCCCGCATCCGTGGTATTGCACGGCCCGCCGGGGTGCGGAAAGACGTTCGCGCTCGAGCGGCTCACCGAGTATCTCGACTGGCCTCTCTTCCTCGTCAACTCCAACAGCGTCGGGAGTCCGTACATTCACGAGACCGCGAGAAAGGTGGGTGCGGTCTTCGACAAGGCAATCGACGCCGCGCCGTCCATCGTCGTGATCGAGGAGATGGAGTCCTATCTCGCCGACCGGCAGATGCACGAATCGACCGGTCTCCACCACGTCGAGGAGGTGGGGGAATTCCTGCGCCGGATCCCCGAAGCCCACCAACGCCGAGTGCTGATCATCGGCACAACCAACCGGGTCGAGATGATCGATCCTGCCATCCTTCGCCGCGGACGGTTCGACCACATGGTGGAGGTCGGACTGCCGACGAAGGACGAGGTGTCGGAGCTCGTCGAGGCATCGCTGCAAAAGGTACCGACGCGAGGAGAAATCGACACGCGCGAAGTGGTGAAGGCGCTGAGCGGGCGGGCGCTCTCGGACACTGCGTTTGTCGTCCGCGAAGCGGCACGGCTTGCCGCCCGTGCCGGCAAGGACGCCGTGGACGCCGACAGCCTGCGTACGTCGCTCGCGGCGTTGCCGCCACTGGAGCCCGAGAGGCGGCCTATCGGATTCATCCACTGCTGACCATGGACCTTGCGGAGAACCCGTTCTACACACTCGGGGCGACAACGGACGACGATCGGCGCCGGATCGCTGAGCTGGCCGAAGAGCAGAGCCTTGTCGGAGACGAAGACTCGATTCGAGAAGCCAGAGGGGTCCTGACGCATCCGAAGCGACGCCTCGCCGCAGAGGTCGGGTGGCTCCCAGGACTCGGCACAGAGCGAGTCGCCGAGGTGATCTCGCTCCTGGAAGTGAACCCCAGGGAGGTGCGGAGAATCACCGGTCTGCCCGCGCTCGCTCGCGCGAACCTGCTCGCAGACGCGATGGTGCGTGACGGCTCCTCGCTCGAAGGCGGGGAAGCCGCACAGTGGATAGTCGAGCTGTCCGAGACCCACAAGCGGGTGGTTACCCAAGAGGTAATGTCGCTCGTGAACGAGGCAAGGGCCACGGCGGGCTTCGCCGCAATCGCCAATCGAGAGAGCGTAGAAGAGGAGCTGCAAGAGCGGCGGCGGCACTTTCGCGACGCCATCAAGCGCTGCCTTGATCAGCTGCCATCGTCCTCGCTGGTCGACGCCGTCACGATGACGGTCGATACGACGACCCACAACGGCGAAGTCCCCGCACCGGTGCTGATCGACGACCTGGTCGACACCTACGAGGTGGAGGCACAGGAATTCCTCGCCAAGGAAACCGAGAACGTCTGGGCCATCGTGCAACAGATCCGCGACGGAGCTTCGGAAACCACCGACGCGGACACGATGGACGCCCTGATCGGCAAGCTCGAGCGTGTCGTCAAGAACTGGGACTACGTCGCGCAACCCATCCAGGTGAGCTTCAGCAGCCAGGGCCGGAGCCACGGGCTCAGTCACGAGGTCGCCCGTGAAATCAGGGAGCTCGCGGTCGAGCTGTACAACGAACACAGCCTCCTGGAGGTCTCGAAGAGGCTCACCGAGATCCAGCGGGAAGTGTTCGCGGAAATCGCCCAG
>JAJDUQ010000006.1 GCA_022826505.1 Gammaproteobacteria bacterium | reverse complement strand
ATACGGGCTGGACCAGCCCATGCACGTCCAGCTCTTCACCTACCTCGGCAAGATGCTCACCGGAGACCTCGGGTACTCCCACTACTACGACGAGCCCGTGCTGACCCTGCTGCTGCTGCACCTGCCGGCGACGCTGATGCTCACCCTCTCCGCGTTCGTCATCGCGGTGGCGCTCGGCACCCTGATGGGCGTCGTCGCCGCGCTTCGCCCGCAGGGGCTCTTCAGCCACGTGGTCACGATGTTCTCGCTGCTGGGGTACGCCACGCCCGTGTTCTGGCTGGGCATGATCCTCCTGCTCGCATTCGCCCTGCACCTGCCGCTCTTCCCCGCCTACGGGCTGCATTCGATCCCGCAACCGCAGGGAATTCTGGACAAGATCCTCGACGTGCTGAACCACCTGGTGCTGCCGACGTTCACGCTGGCCATCCTCTATCTGGCGAGCTACAGCCGGCTGGCCCGGGCGTCGATGCTCGACGTGCTCGGCGCGGACTACATTCGCACCGCGCGGACGAAGGGGCTCTCGGAATTCGCCATCACGTACAAGCATGCTCTGAAGAACGCGGCGCTGCCCGTGGTCACGGTGGCGGGGCTTCAGCTCGGGGCGATCTTCTCCGGCGCGGTGCTGGTCGAGACTGTGTACAGCCTCCCCGGTCTCGGTCCGTTGCTGTACGAATCCATCGTGCGGCGCGACTACCCGGTGATCATGGGGGTGCTGTTCGGCGCCGCGGTCACCACCATCATCGCCAACATCATCACGGACTTGATCTACGGCGCGCTCGATCCGCGCATCAAGGCGATCACATGACCCTGGCCAGTCGTCGCCACCGTTCGACCAGGCACGCCGCACGACATCGGATGAGTGACCGAAACTCGTGAAGACCGACTCCGACCACGACCCCGGATCGTTCACCGTCGAGCAGTTCCCGGAACAGCCGGAGATCTGGTGGCGGGAAACGGTCCGGATGTTCTGCACGAACAAGGCGGCGGTGGTGGGTGCTGCCAGCCTCGCCATCATCGTCCTGATCGGAACGTTCGGACCGATCATTCTCGCCGCCGACCCGTTCGCAATAGTCGGCGCGCCGCTGCGCGAGCCCGGCGATGGCACGATCCTGGGCACGGACTACCTCGGCCGCGACGTGTTCACCGGCATCATCTACGGCGTGCGGACCACGCTCGCGATCGCCATCACCGCCACCATCTTCGCGGTGTTCGTCGGCATCTCGATCGGAGCCGTGGCCGGATTCTACGGAGGCAAGATCGACAACGCGCTGATGCGGGTCACGGAGTTCTTCCAGGTCCTGCCCCCGCTGGTGTTCGCCATGGTCATCGTGGCGGTGTTCTCGCACGATCTCTGGACGGTGATCATCGCCATCGGCATCACGACGTGGACCACCGAAGCGCGCCTCACCCGCGCCGAGTTCCTCAAGATCAAGGAGCGCGAGTACGTCACCGCGGAGCGCGCGGTCGGCGCGACCGACCGGCGCATGATGCTGCAGGTGATCCTGCCGAACGCCCTGCCGCCGCTCATCATCGCGGTGACGCTCCGGGTCGGAATCTCCGTCATCTACGAGGCGTCCCTGAGCTTTCTCGGCCTGACCGACCCCGACGTGATGACGTGGGGAAAGATGATCGGACTGTCCCGGGACTTCTTCTTCGAGGCCTGGTGGACGGTGACGTTCCCGGGTGTCGCCATCCTGGTGACGGTCCTGTGCATCGCGCTGATCGGAGACGGGTTGAACGATGCGTTCAATCCGAAGCTGCGTGGACGATAGCGCGCAAGCGTCCCGGGGCCGCCTCCGCTGCCCGGTCCCGGTGAGACATGCGGACTAGGAGGGGCGCCGGGGCCGGCGCGGAGGCCGACTCGCACGAGGTCGTCCTGCGGGTCGAGAACCTGTGCGTCGACTTCCGGGTGAAGGGTCGCGAGGTCCGGATCCTCTCCGACATCAGCTTCTCGCTCCGCCGCGGCGAGACGCTCGGCATCATCGGCGAGAGCGGATGCGGCAAGAGCATGACCGCGCTCGCGCTGCTGCGCATGGTGCCCTCGCCGCCGGGGCGCATCACCGCCGGCCGGGTGGTGCTGAACGGGGAGGATCTGGTGCAGGTGTCGGAGAGGCGCATCCGCGGCATCCGCGGCGGCGAGATGTCGATGATCTTCCAGGAGCCGATGACCTCGCTCAATCCCGTCTACACCATCGGCAACCAGATCGCGGAGACGATCCGCCGCCACAAGCAGGTGGACAAGACCGCCGCGTGGAAGGAGGCGGTCGATCTGCTGGACATGGTGCACATCCCCGCCCCCGAGCGGCGCGTGAGCGAATATCCCCACCAGCTCTCCGGCGGAATGCGCCAGCGGGTCATGATCGCGATGGCGCTCGCGTGCGAGCCGACGGTGCTGCTGGCCGACGAGCCCACCACCGCCCTCGACGTGACCGTGCAGGCGCAGATCTTCGACCTGCTGAACGAGATCCAGGACACCCGCGGCACCTGCATCATCCTCATCACCCACGACTTCGGGGCGGTCTCGGAGATGGCCGACCGGGTCCTGGTGATGTACGCGGGCCACAAGGTCGAGGAGGGCACCCTCGGGGAGATCAGCGACGACCCGCGCCACCCTTACACGCGCGGACTGTTGCGCTCGATGCCGGAGATCGTCGACGACCCCGCCGATGTCCGGGTGCGGCTGCCGGAGATTCCGGGGTCGGTCCCGGATTTGCTGCGCGGGCTCGAGGGCTGTCCGTTCGCGCCCCGCTGCCCGTCCGCGATGTCGCAGTGCCGCGAGCTGCCCGGATATTCTCGCTTGGGCGAGCACCGGTCGGTGAAGTGCTGGTTGGAGTCGGAAGGCCCGGGAGGGCACACCACGTCATGACCGACGCCGGCCTGCTCGTCATCGACGACCTGCACGTGCACTACACGCTCGCGCGCCCGCGTCTGTTCGCCGCGCGGCCGGTGCTGCGCGCGGTGGACGGCGTGAACCTCTCCGTCGACCGCGGCCGGACGCTCGGCCTGGTCGGCGAGAGCGGATGCGGAAAGACGACGCTCGGCATGGCGGTGCTTCGCCTCGTCGAACCGACGGGCGGCAGGGTCGAGTTCGACGGCGTGGCGCTGCGGTCGCTGGAAGGCGATGCGCTGCTCGACATGCGCCGGCGCATGCAGATCATCTTCCAGGATCCCTATTCGTCGCTGAATCCGCGCCAGACCGCGGGCGACATCGTCAGGAGTCCGCTCGACGTGCAGAAGGTCGGCCGCCCCGCCGAGCGCGAGGAGCGCGTCGCGGAGCTGTTCTCCCTGGTCGGGTTGCGCGCAAACCAGAGAAACCTGTTCCCGCACCAGTTCTCCGGCGGCCAGCGCCAGCGCATCAGCATCGCACGGGCGCTCGCGCTGAACCCGGACTTCATCGTCTGCGACGAGCCGGTGTCGGCGCTGGACGTCGCGATTCAGGCCCAGATTCTCAACCTGCTGTGCGATCTCCAGGAGGAGCTGGGTCTCACGTTCCTGTTCATCTCGCACGATCTCGCGGTGGTGCAGCACATCTGCGACGAGATCGCCGTGATGTACCTCGGGGTCGTGGTGGAGAAGACGAATCGCAAGACCCTCTTTCGCAACCCCCGCCACCCGTACACGCGGGCGCTGCTCTCGGCGGTGCCGGCTCGGCGCGGAACGCGCAAGGTCGAGCGCATCCGGCTCGAGGGCGACATTCCCAGCCCCATCGACGTTCCGTCGGGATGCCGATTCCACACCCGCTGCGCGCACGCGCAGGAGCGGTGCCGCGTGGAGGTGCCGAAGCTCGAGGAGAAGTCACCCGGTCACTGGGAGGCGTGTCACTTCGATACATCGACTTCGGCAAGCGTGTGATCGGAGAGGGCAGGAATCGGGATAGCCGGTGAGGAATGGCAGCCCGAAAATTTCACCGATTCCCGGCTGCGGACGCGGATCTGACTATTTTCGCCGCGTTGAACGCGGCCAGGGTGCTCGACCCACGGTTGTTGGACATTGGGTCAAGTACGCCTGCGCGCCCGGACTCGCGTTCGCCTTGCGAAAACAGCCATCTCCACGCCCTCGCTTCGCGAATCGGTGAAATTTTCGGGCTAGAGCAGTGGCGATTCGGCCCTGCGTTCGGTCGGAGCGGCCCGGTCGGCTGCGAGCAGCATCCGGATGATCTCCCGCTGGCCGGCCACGTAGCCGCGCGGTTCCACCACCACGCGTTCCCCGACCAGCGCGTGCATCGCGGGAAGGGCGTGAAACGGCACGTTCGGAAACAGGTGATGCTCGGCGTGGTAGGGCATCTGCCAGGCGATGGCGTTGACGAACCGGTTGGTCAGCGTCGTTCGGGTATTGCGCAGCAGGTCCGGGCTTTCCTCGCATCCGACGTGCTCGGCCACCCGGATGATCCGCTGGATCGGCTCGCCGGCGACGCGCGGCGCAATCCAGGCCACGGCCAGCACCCACAGGAAGTCGAAAAGCACCGCCGATGCGAAGAGCGCCGCGTAGAGCAGCACCATGACGCGGGACTCGAGCACCATGAGGCCACGCCGACTGGCGGGCACGTAGGTCGCGCTTGCAGGGTGTACGAATCCGCAGGCGTGCTTCACCATCCAGGAGAGGTTCCGCCACCAGAACCACAGCCCGGCGCAGTACCACAGGTACTGCCGGAAGTTCGCGGGCTCGGGCAGCACGAGGGAGGGATCCTTGCCCGGTACCTGCGTGAAGCGGTGGTGGCCGAGATGAAAGTAGCGGAAGAAGTACGGCGGCACGATGTAGACGAACCCGGTGATCCACAGCGCCGTCTCGTTCAGCGCGCGGGTCCTGAAGGCCGCTCCGTGTGCGCACTCGTGCAGGGGCGAGAACAGGAAACCGGTGACGACGGCCTGGAATGCAAACACGGGCCAGAACAGCGGCCCCGGAAACGTCGCCCAGCACAGCCACCCGCCGAGCCCGATCAGCGCGTAGTGGCCCAGGAAGTACGCGATGCCGTGCACGTCGGTGCGCCGGGACAGCCGCTCGACCTCGGACCTCTCGAGCAACGCAACGGGCCGGCGCGACACCGCGGCAGACTCCGGCTGCTCGCCCGGTCGATCGTCGGCACTCAGACCGAGCTCCGCATCGCCGATCAGTTTTTCTCCGGACATGTTCTCCCGGTGTCCCCTGCGGTTGACGATCGGACTCGACCGGCTCGTCATGCTGCTCCGCGGGTGCGGAGTTTGGCTAGAGTATCACCGACGATCCGGCCGACCTCCCGGCAGTCCTCGACGCTGAAGGTGAGCGGTATCCGCATGTCGAGGAGCGATGAGAGGATCCGGTCGGTTTCCGGCAGCGACTGCCGTTCCAGGTAGCGCCAGGAGTCGTAGCGGCTGGTGAATGCGACCGGCTCGGCGTCCCCGAACCACTTGAGCTCCACCCCGCGTGCGAGACACGCCTCCACGAGCGCTCGAATTTCCGACTCGTCCAGATCGGGGACCTGGAACTGGATGGAGCTGCCGACGTATGTCTCCTGGTCCGGTCGCCTCGGCAGACGCACGCCGGGGACGGTACCGAGAACCTCCTCGATCGCCCGGTAGCGCACGTTCCACGCATCGACCAGCCGGTCCAGCTCCGCGAGTTGCGGGCGGAGAATCGCCGCCCGCAGGTTGTCCATGCGCCCCGAGCAGTTCGGGGTCTCGAGACGGATGCGGTCGAACACGTCGCCGGCGGGCACCGTCTCGTGCCTGCCGTAAAGCATGTAGGAGCCGGAGAGGATCGTCGCCCGCGCCATCAGCTCCTCGTCGTCGGAGGTGATGAATCCTCCCTCGCCGGAGTTGATGTGCTTGTACGTCTGGGTGCTGTAGCAGGCGGCGATGCCGTGGGCGCCGCTCTTGGTGTTGCCCCAGCGAGCGCCCATCGTATGCGCGCAATCCTCGATGACCGCGACGTCGAGGTCTTCGGCCGCGTCCATGAGCGCGCCCATGTCGGCGATGTGTCCCCGCATGTGCGAGAGCATCAGCACCCTTGCCGAGCTGGATCGTGCCTTGCGCACGAGGTCGTCGATGTCGATGACGAGGTCGTCGGTGATCTCCACCAGCACCGCCTTGCCGCCGGCCGCCGCGATGGATCCCGGTACCGGCGACAGCGTAAAGCCGTTGGTGAGCACCGGTTCGCCGGACGAGACGCCGAATGCGCGCAGCGCCGTCTGCAGCGCGTAGCCGCCCGAGGTGCAGGCGAGGCAGAAGCGCGCGCCCATGTAGGCGGCGAATTCGCTCTCCAGTGCGACCGTCTCCGGCACCTCGCCGTCCACGACGTTGTATCGGTGCAACCGCCCGGAGCGCATGACGGCGACCGCCCGCTCGATGGCCGCCTCCGGGATGGGGAGTTGCTGCGTGAAGTTTCCCGTGAAGTTCGCCGACATCGTGCTCTCTTTCCGGTGGTGACGGAATCGAAGCGGCAATGATAGTCGGTGTTGCGGGTTCGTCGGCCCCTGTTGCCGGCGTGTCGTGCAAAATGAAGGAGGCCTGCCGCCAGGCACCTGCTGGCAGGCACCTGCTACCAGGCACCTGCTGGCAGGCGTCTTGCGCCGTGACCGGGCAGGGATGCCTCGAAACGGAAACATTCGAAGATTCGGATCCGGTTGAACCGGACGGGGAGCGAGTGGTGCCTCAATCCAGAATTCACCTGCACATCGAGAATCTGAGCAGCCTCGGCCGCGTGTTCGAAGCCGACCGCAAGCGGGTGCGCGAGGCGCTCGCACGTCATCCCGCACTGAAGGGAAGAGTACGCACGTCGATCGGCCATGACGGCGACGTGCTCGAGAAGCGGCTGAAGACCGCGGACGTGGTCTTCGCGTGGGACATCCCGCGCCACGATCTCGCGCAGCGCGCGCCGCGGTTGAAGTGGATGCACGCGCACGGGGCCGGCGTGAACCACCTCATGCCGCTCGACTGGCTGCCGCCCGGTGCGGCACTCACGAACAGTCGCGGAATTCACGGACGCCGTGCGACCGAGTACGCGTCCATGGCCATCCTCATGCTCAACAACCGCGTGCCCGAGATGGTCACCAACCAGCGCAAGGGCCGGTGGCAGCAGTGCTTCAACAGCAACATCGGCGGCAAGACGCTGCTGATCGTCGGCGTCGGGCACATCGGGGGGTCCGTCGCGAAATGGGCAAAGGGGATGGACATGCACGTGCTCGGGGTGCGCCGCAGCGGCCGGAAGCACCGGTACGCCGACGAGATGCACACCCCGGACGCGATCCCGACGCTGCTGCCGCGCGCGGACTTCGTTCTGATGAGTGCGCCGCACACCGACGAAAGCCACCACATTCTCGGCGCGAAGGAGCTTGCGCGCATGAAGAAGGGGGCGGGCCTGGTGAACTACAGTCGCGCCAACTGCGTCGACTACGACGCGCTCATCGAGAAGCTGAAGCGCGACGAGATGAGTGCGGTGCTCGACGTCTTCGACCCGGAGCCTCTGCCGGCCCGCTCGCCGCTGTGGAAGGCGCCGAACCTCATCATCACGCCGCACTGCTCCTCGGACGACTCGGACTACTACACGCCTCGGACCCTGGACCTGGTGCTGGAGAACATCGAGCGACATCTCGCGGGCAAGCCGCTGAAGAACCGGGTACGCGCGGAGCTTCAGTACTGAAGGCGTGCCCGGTGGTTGTCCTTCGCTTCGCGCGGGCTCGCATCCGTCCGCGTTTGTCCCGCGGGTGCGCCGGCGCATTCCAGTCGTTCCGCTGTTCGACCTACTTCTTCGGGTTCGTCCTGCGGGTGCGCGGGCGCATTCACGTCAAGGTGCGCAGCGCGCCGATGAGCGCGTCGGTGTGCTCCAGGCGGCCCACCGAGATTCGGATGCAGCCCGCGAGCCCGGGCTTGTCGTAGTGCCGGACCAGGATCCCGCCGCGCTCGAGCGCGAGCTTGAGGTCCCGGGCATCGCGCCCGAGGACTCTGCACAGGACGAAATTCCCCTGTGAACCGGGAATCGCCTCGATCCCCGCAAGCGCATCCAGCCGCGCGTAGAGTCGTGCCCGTTCCGCCTTGAGCTTCTCGACCACCGCTTCGATCCGATTGGCGCTGCGCAGGCTCGCGATGCCCGCGACGCTCGCCGCGGCGTTCACGTTGTATGGCTGCTTGAACTTCCACAGCTCGTCGATCAGCCATTGCGGGAAGACCCCGTAGCCGAGCCTGAGCCCCGCGATTCCCGCCGCCTTGCTGAAGGTGCGAAGCACCGCGAGGTTGTCGTGGCCGAGCACCCGCCCGGCACGGCTCGGGTGGTCGGCGAACTCGACGTATGCCTCGTCGAGCACCACCATCACCGGCAGCGCGAGCAGCCGCTCCAGCGCATCGTCGGCGAGCCAGTTGCCCGAGGGGTTGTTGGGCGAGGTGAGGAACAGAAGCTTCGGGCGGTGCGCCTCGACCGCGGCCTCGACCGCTTCCACGTCCACGGAGTAGTCGTCGTTTCGGCGCACGTCGATGACTTGCGCCCCCGAGAGCTTCGCGTCGAAGCCGTACATCCCGAACGTCGGCGGGGTGTTGACTATCGTGTCGCCGGGCGCGAGGAAGAGCCGGCAGAGGTAGTCGAGCAGCTCGTCGGCGCCGTGGCCCGGAAGAATGTGGGCGGCGGGAACGCCGATGAACGCGCCGAGCGCATCGCGCAGCTCGGACTGCGCGGGGTCGGGGTAGATGTGGAAGTGCGGGTAGCGCGCGAGCGCCTCGGTCACCGCCGGCAGCGGTCCGTACGGGTTCTCGTTCGCGTCGAGCTTGACGATGCGCTCGGCGGGAATCCCCAGCCGGGTGCTCAGCACCTCGAACGGTTCGATCGGCGCGTACGCCTCGAGGTTCGCGAGGTGCGGGTTGAGAAGCGCGCGAAAGGGAGGGTCATTCATCGGCGGTCGGGTCGCCGGGTGAACGGCACGGTCCGGCGCCCAGGAGGATCACCGGTCCACAGGGCAAGCGTTCTTCTCCCGGTCATCGGCCCGGAACGCACACGGAAGCCGGGCCGTTCACGACACCAGCGCCGTTCACGGCACCAGCGCAAAGTGCCGGCCACGGGCCGCTCTCCGATCGAACGTATAGGTCTGCGTACATCCGCGTGCGTGGTTGCGATAGGCGATCAGGCAGTCCGCGAAGTCGGCGGTGCCGGCTTCGAATTCGCGCATGGCGCTCCAGGTGGTTTCGCGCTCTTCGACCACGAATTCGGTCGTGCGCAGGATTTGGCGGATCACAGATGCCACGACCGACTTCTCGTAGCGGTATGCGGTAGACAGGACCCATACCAGCTCCATCAGCACCGGAGTGCTGACGTACCCCGGAGATTGCGCCGTGCATCGTCCTTCGATGAGCCGCACCGCGGCATCCGCCTGCTCGGGGTCGTCCTGGACGATGTAGCGGGCGAGGACGTTGGTATCGACACCGATCATCGCTTGCGCGTGGCCGACCTCGCGATGGCCTCGTCCATCTCCGCGAGACTGACCGGAAACTCGGGCTGAGGCACCATGCCTTTCAGTTGCGTGACGGATGCCGTGACCGGCACGACCCGCACGCCACCGTCCTCTTCCAGCATGAAGTCGATCTTGTCGCCGGGTCCGAGGTGAAGCTTGTCTCGAATCGGCTTGGGGACGGTCACCTGCCCTTTGCTCGTAATCGTGGTTTGCATTACCTTTCGTCCAGATAACTTACATCACGGTAAGGAACCGTAGAGTGTGGCGGCTGCAAAATCAAGTCATCCGCTGCCGCTCGACAGGGAAGCGGGCTTCGCGGGCTCCGTGCTCTCGTGATAGGTTTCGTGGCAACGGGAGCGGTCGAGACGGCGACCGCCGCGACGCGCGGAATCCAGGGAGGATCGCGATGATTACAAGTTTCTCGTCACTCTACGCGGGCCACGTCGATCTGGGCGACATGGGCCAGGACGCGACGCCGGCGAACGATCGCCGTTATCCGAACGAGCACCTCATGACGGTGTTCTCGAAGTCCGAGGCCCTCGCGAAGACGATGGACCGGCTCGGCTACGACACCCTGTGGTTCGCCGAGCACCACTTCCAGCACGAAGGCTACGAGTGCATTCCGAACATCCTCATGCTGGGGGTGCACCTTGCGCACGTGACCGAGCGCCTGCGCATCGGCTGCGGCTTCAACATCTGCCCGATGTGGCACCCGCTGCGGCTCGCCGAGGATTTCGCCACTGCGGACATCCTCACCGACGGGCGCGTGATCTTCGGAGTCGGACGCGGCTACCACACCCGCGAGGTCGAGACGCTGGGCGGCATCATGATGGACCAGGATCTGAACCGCGAGATGTTCGAGGAGCAGGTCGACATCATGTTCAAGGCGTTCAACGAGGAGAGCTTTTCCCACCAGGGGAAGCATTACACCATCCCCCCGAAGGTTCCCTACCGTGGCTACGAGCTCGAGGAGCTCACCCTGGTGCCGCGCCCGAAGCACCTCCCCGTGGAGTGCTGGCAGCCCATCGTCAGCGCGAACCCGCGTGGGCTCGACTTCATGGTCAAGCACGGCATCCGGGGCATCGTCGGGGGTGGCTCGGCCCTGCTCGGGGAAGGGCCGGTGGTCGGGTATCGGGATGCGCTCGCGCGAGCGGGAATCGAGGCCGAGCTTGGCGAGGGGATTTGCGTGGGCGTCAATTTCTATCTCGCCGACAGCAAGGAACAGGCGGTACGCGAGGCGACGCCCTACTACGAGGAACATGCCAAGATGTTCGCCCCGCTCGGGTTCTTCCGCGGGCTCACCGACGAGCAGCAGGTCGCGGTCGCCCGCCGCGGCGGCTGGGCCGACGCCGACTTCCCGACCATCGACCGGCAGATGCAGTCCCGCTCGTGGTTCTGCGGGACCGGCGAGGAGATGATCGCCTATCTCCAGGAGCTCCAGGCGCAGTTCCCGGGGCTGGAGACGGTCAACGTGCAGTCGAGCATGGGCACTCCGGAGTCGGTGATGCTGGAGCAGCTCGAGCGCTTCGCGGCGGAAGTGATGCCGGCGTTTCGACCGGCGGCGGCGAGTGCTGCGGCGTAGACGCAAGGCGGTCCGCAAGCGGGCCGGCCGACCGCCTTGCGTGGAAGGCAAGAAGGATTTTTTCTTGGGCGGAGACCAATTCGGTCGTCGGGGGAAACTGGGGAATTATCCGATCGGATTCGGTAGCTTTCGATCCAGTCAGCGGGCCTCTGGTCGGCAGATCAAAGTCACCTTGGGGAGGGTTGTCCGATGAAGAAGGAAGCCAGGAAAGCAGTCAATCGACGTGAATTCCTCAACCGCTTCAGCTCCGTGGCCGGGGCCACGGCACTGGGAGGCGCGGCCTATGCGGCGGCGCCGCGAGCCGTGGCGGCGGACGAGGGCGCGAAAGGCAAGATTCCCGACACGCCGGTGAAATTCGGCTGGATGTCCTTTACCTCGGGCCCCGGGGCCGCATTGGGCCAGCCGATGCTGCAGGGCTTCATGCTTGCCAAGGAGGAGATCGAGGCGGAGGGCGGATTCCTCGGCAAGCGCGGGATCGAGGTCATCGGTGCCAATGAAGCCGCCGGTACGGCCGCGAACGTCAAGGAATTCCGGAGAATGAAGCTCCAGGACGACATCGAGTTCTTCATGGGCCTGGTGTCATCCGGCAACTCTCTGGCGATGGCGCCCGTCGCCGAAGAGCTGGAGGTTCCGTCCCTTCTCGTCGACGGCTGCACGGATGCCCTGTTCGAGAAAGAGGTGACGCGGCCCAAGAACACTTTCCGCATCACCAATCTGAACTCGGCCGATGCGATCTCCGGCATGATCATGGCGGCTCGCGCGTGGCCGGAGGTGAAACGGATCTCGCACATCCACCCCGATTTTGCCTTTGGGCGTTTCGAGTTCATCCATTCCAGGATCGCGGGCGAGAAGCTGTTCGGCGGAAGCGAAGTGGTGTCGGAAGGGTGGCCCAAGCTGTTCGAAACGGACTTCACGCCCTTCATCACGAAGGCGCTCTCGGCCAAGCCCGATCTCATCGTGACCTCGTGCTGGGGACCCGACTACCAGGCGTTCTACAAGCAGGGGTTGCGCTACGGTCTGTTCGACAAGGCCAAGGTCGTCGCCAATCTCGCGCTCGGCACTCCACCCCATCTTCTGGACAACGATCACCCCGACGGGATCGTGGCCGGCGTCCACGGCAACTACCACTTTACCCATCCGCCGGGGAATCAGTGGCCTCTGAACCAGCAGTTTGTCGAGCGGTATCACAAGCGCTGGAAGGAGTATCCGAACTTCGAGTCGGAAGGCGCCTACACCGGGCTCTACATGTTGAAGGCCGCGATCGAGAAGGCGAACAGGCTGGTCGGCGGATGGCCGGATCGCGACGCGATCATCGCCATGCTCGAGGGGCTCGTGATCGCCGCCCCATCCGGCTACGTCTACATCCGACCCGGAGATCATCAGGCGTTCAAGGACATCGCCGTCGGCTTCAGCAAGAAGATCCCGGAGTATCCGTTCCCGGTCTGGGATCCGGACACGGTGGAGGTGTTCCCGGTCAGAAACATCACGGCTCCGCCCGACTGGCCAATGCCCGGGGACGGGCACAACGACCCGTCTCGCGTCTACAACTGGATCAGTACGACCTGGCCGACCATCAACGCCTAGCGTCCCCGTGACGAACATGATCGGAGGCGACGGTGCGCGGAGGAACTTCGACGATGAAATAGAGGGTCGCTGCCGGATGGGTGAGGCGTGGACATCCTGATCCTCCAGGTTCTGAACGCCCTGTTCTATGCGGCCATCCTCTACCTGATCGCCTCCGGCTTCACGCTGATTTTCGGCGTGATGGGCATTGCGAACATGGCCCACGGCAGCTTCTACGCCGTGGGCGCGTTCGTCACCGCGTGGGTCGTCGGCGCCCTCGACGGCGCCGGCATCCATCCGGTGCTGCTGTTGCTGGTGCTGCCCGTCGGGGCGATTGCGGTGGCGATGCTGGGCATGGCTCTCGAGCCCACGCTTCTGCGGCCGTTCTACCGTCGGGCCGAGGAATACCAGCTCCTGCTGACCTTCGGCCTGCTCCTGATCATCGAAGACGGTCTGCAGTTCATCTTCGGCGGCTATCCGCTGTCGGCCGACGCGCCGCTGGCCGCGATGGGTAGCATTCCGATCTTCAGCTTTCGCTATCCCACCTACAACTTCCTGGTCATCGCGGTGAGTATCGTCACCGCCATCGGGCTGTGGGCCTCGATCCACCGCACGCGCTTCGGCGTCATGCTCAGGGCGACCTCGCAAAACCGGAAGATGGCGTCGGCGCTCGGCATCAATGTCGGACGGGTCTACACGGTTGCTTTCGGTATCGGCTCTTTCCTCGCAGGCCTCGGCGGCGCCATCATCGTGCCCACCCAGACCGCTGCGCTGGGGATGGGGCTGGACGCGCTGATCATCGCCTTCGTCGTTGTCGCGATTGGCGGCATCGGAAGTCAGTTGGGGGCGCTCGTGGGAGCGCTGATCGTCGCCTTCGTTCGCACCGCGGGCGTCCATTTCTTCCCCGAGGTCGAGCTTGCGGTGCTGTTCCTCATGGCCGCGTGCGTGCTCTTGTGGCGGCCGACCGGGTTGCTGGTTCGATCCTGATGGCGACAGGTACAGGACGCGGCAGGCGTTTCGGTCCCCGGCAACTGCTCGGCATCGGTGCGGTGATCGCGCTCGCGCTCGCGGTCTTCCCGCAGTTTGTGAGCACCTACCAGACCATGCTCCTGGCCTTCGGCATGATCTTCGCCATCGCCGGTCTCGGCTTCAATCTGCTGCTTGGATATACGGGCCTGCTCTCCTTCGGCCACTCCGCGTTCTTCGGAGTCGGTGCCTATGCCGTCGCCTTCACGGTACGCGAGCTCGGCGTGACGAGCATGGAGCTCCTTCTCCTGGCCGGGATCGCCTCGACCATCCTCCTCTCGATTCTGTTCGGCATCGTGTGTGCGGGACTCACCCGTATCTTCTTCGCCATCATGTGCCTGGCCCTGTCCCAGGTCGTGTGGGTGCTGAGCAACAAGCTCTACTGGGTGACGGGCGGCTCCGACGGTATCGGGATCAAGTGGCCTTCCCTGCTGGGGATGTTCCACTACTCGGGAGGCGGCGCCTTCCACCGGTTCGTGCACGACTACTACTACTACGTTCTGGTCATCTTCTGCGTCGTGGTCGTCGCCATGTGGCTGGTCTGCCACTCGCCGTTCGGCAAGGCGCTTCAGGCGATTCGCGACAACGAGACCAGGGCCGGGTTCCTGGGTATCGACATCAGGCGGTGCCGCCTCATTGCCTTCATCGTCTCGGGATCCGTCACCGGTCTGGCCGGCACGCTCTGGGTGCCGCTGACCGGCCATGTCACCCCGGACTCGCTGCATTGGCCGTTCTCCGGCGAGATCCTGTTCCTGACGTTGCTTGGCGGCTTCGGGAACTTCACCGGGCCGATCGTCGGCGGAATCGTCTACAACTATCTCAAGGTCTACGCCGTCGCAACGACCGAATACTGGCAGTTCGTGCTGGGCGGCGCTCTGCTGCTCATGGTGCTCGCCATGCCGGCGGGCATCGTCGGCCTGGTGTCCCGGATCGCGGCCAGGATCAGGCGCAAGGAGGAAGACCGAGCGTGAGCCTGCTGCGGACGGTTGATCTCAGGAAGCATTTCGGCGAGACCCGCGCCGTCGACGGGGTCGACCTGGCGGTGACCGAGGGCGAGGTGACGGCCCTGGTCGGCCCCAACGGCGCCGGCAAGACCAGCCTCGTCAACCTGCTGAGCGCCTATCTGACCCCGGACGCCGGCAGCATCCTCTTTCGCGATCGTGACGTGACCGACATGTCCGTTTCCGAACGGATCCGAGTCGGAATCGCACGCAGCTTCCAGATTGCGAATCTGTTCGACGACCTGTCCGCTCACGACCACGTGGCGCTTTCGATCTTCTCCCGGGACGGCCGGACGTTCCGCTGTTTCTCGGTTGCCGAGCTCGACGATGACGTGAACGGCGAAGCCGAGGCGGTGCTCGGACAGTTCGGCCTTGGCGGCAAGGGGCATGTGCTGGCCAGGGCGCTGGCGCAGGGCGAGCGCAAGCTTCTCGACGTCGCCGTGGCCTATGCGCTGCGGCCGATATTCATCTTCCTGGACGAGCCGACCAGCGGCGTCAGCACCCGGGACAAGGCCCGGATCATGGAGACCATCACGTCGGCGGTGCGCGAAGGGGGTGTCACCGCGGCGGTCATCGAGCACGACATGGACATCGTGTTCCAGTACGCGGACCATATCGTGGTGATGGCCGACGGCCGGATCCTCGCCGACGGCACGCCGGACGAGATTCGCGGCAACAAGGACGTCGAGTCCGTGTTTCTGGGTTCGACCTGAGGCGCGCCCCGACATGCTCGATGTCCGGAACATCAACACCCACCGGGGGCCCGCCCACATCCTCCATGACGTCTCGCTCGACGTGCAGGAAGGGGAGGTCGTCGCATTGGTGGGACGCAACGGAGCGGGCAAGACCACCACCATGGAAAGCATCATGGGGTTGTTGCCGGTCCGATCGGGTCATGTCTCGTTCCGTGGCGAGGACATCACGCGGCTGCCGACCCACGAGATTGCCCGACGGGGGGTCGGGTTCTCGCCGGAAGACTGTGGCCTGTTCCCCGGGCTCACGGTCCGGGACAACCTGCAAATCGGTCAGTGGCTGGCCGAGCCGGCGCGTGCGCGCTCGTTTGCCGGCGAAGGCACCATCGAGGATCGCGTCTTCTCCGTGTTTCCCGAGGTCGCCACTCTGACCGAGCGCGACGCGCCGAATCTTTCGGGCGGCCAGAGAAAGATGGTGGCCATTGCGCGAGCGATGTCCCTGTCGCCGTCGCTGCTCCTGATCGACGAGGCGTTCGAAGGCCTGGCGCCTCTGGTCGTCACCCGGTTTCGCGAAGCGATGGTCAGGATCCGGGAACTGGGGATCGCGCTGTTGATGGCGGAATCGAATCTGAGCCACGCGGCCCTGGTTGCCGACCGGCTCTACGCCATCGATCGCGGCGAGATCATCTTCGAAGGCAACCCCGAGGACGCGCTCGCGAGTGAAGAGATCATGAAAACCCTGCGCGGCTGACGGCGCCAGCACTTCCTGCGTCGCCGTCGTCTTCCAGGAAGGAAGCTCGGGCTCGAAGACGATGCGCCCGGAGGCGAGCACGTCGGTGGACACCGTGACGAGGGTGGTGAGGCCCGCGACCGTGCCGCGCGGCGTCTTCACCGCCACGCCTTCGCGGGTGATGCGGACTTCGCGGCGGACAGTCCGGCCGCACCCGCTCCCACGATGACGACATCGATTTCCGATGCCATGAGGCGCCCCTGTGTCCTGTTCGGCGCGACGCCTCGACGCCGGACAGTCCGGCAACGCATTCCAGGGCATTCACTGTTGACGATGCTGTAATTTTACACTACACACCGTTCATGAGAGGTATTGTCTACAGCCGCACGGCCCAGAAGGCACTCGTTCGGATGCCTCGGAACTGGGCGAGACGCGTCAGAGACAAGATCAGGGCCTATGCAGCCGACCCGGCGGCGCAGGCCAACAACGTCACGAGGCTTCGAGGCGAGGACGGGCTGGTGCGCCTTCGGGTCGGGGACTGGCGCGTCATCATGCGCGACGGTACGGATCTGCGGATCCTGAACGTGACCAGCCGAGGCAGCGCCTATCAGGAGTGAACGTCATGAACGAGACGGTGACGATCCCCAAGGTGGAATATGATCGCCTGTGTGCATTGGAAGAGGACTTCGCGGATATCGCGGCGGCGCTGGCAGTCGAGGCGAGGATCGGAAGCGGCGAGGAAGAGCTGATTCCGGCCGGCGTGGTTGACCGTCTTGTCGACGGAGATCCGCCGCTGCGGGTGTGGCGCGAATTCCGAAACCTGACCCAGGCGGGTCTCGCCCGCGCGTCCGGCGTCAATCGGGTGCAAATCGTCGAAATCGAAGCCGGTCGAAGCACCGGATCGGTTCACACGCTGCGCAAGCTGTCCGATGCTCTGCGCGTCGCCATGGATGACCTCATTCGGAGATCGGACGAAGGCGCCTGCTGATGGGTGCCCATTGCCTCGCGAATGGCAGGCGCCCCCGGGCGGGCGGCGATTCCGTGGACTCGGCCTAGTACATCGACCCGTTCATCGGGAAGCCGGGCCGCGACTTGGCTCATGGTGAACTCCGGGCGATGTCGTTTGAAGTCAGAGACATGACATTCCTTTCAAGGCATTGATCGGGACAATCCCGACACAGGACCAGATGCCGGGGCGAATCGGGGTCCGTCACCTACCGGCCAGCCTGTCTGCTGCTGGCCGAGTGAACGCCGGATAGACCTCGTCGATGAATCTCCGCAGTTGCCCGGCCGGATCGCGCGCCGTGAAACGAAGCGTGATGATCGTCGCCCCGGCATCGACGTGGGCGCGGATCGCCTCGATGCACTGCGCCGGACTGCCCATCGCGACCCATACCCGGAGCTGCTCCTCGGTGAAATCCGTTGTGTAGTAGGCGTCGAGATACTCCTTGGACTCCGCGAGCGCCTTCGCCTTGTCCTCATCGATGTGGCAGTTGTAGTAGAGGCAGCGCGGCATGTCGCTGACGTCACGGCCAACCTCGGACGCCTGGGACTCGATCCGGTGCCACGCACGACGGAACTGCCCCGGCGTGACGAACGTCGTCTGCCACCCGTCTGCGGCGGTGACGACGCGGCGCGCGATCCGGTTCAGAAGCTTCTCGTTGGCTCCGAATATCTGCGGATTGTTCGCGATCCAGATGGGACAGGGCTGTTGCACAGGCTTCGGCTCGACCGTGAAGTTGTCGAACTCGTAGAAGCGACCTCGATGGCTCACGTTGTCGCCGGCCCATAGCTTGCGCACGATCTCGATGCCTTCTTCCATGCGGGGCGCCCGCTCCGCCAAGTCCATTCCCATCGCTGCCCATTCGACCTCGGATTGCCCGGCCACCTGCCCGCGTCCGCCCTGGCAGGCGACCATGATGGAGCGACCGCCGCTGAGGACGTCGAAGCTGGCCCATTGATAGGCAATCAGGACCGGATGACGCAGGGGAAAGCTCGCGAAGCACGCTGGGCCCAGCTTCACCCGTTCCGTCAGGGCGGCGACCGCCGACAGCAAGCTGATGGATTCGAGCCTCGGCTTGGCGGCAAGACTGTCCCCTACCCAGATCGAGCCGAAAGCCCCCGACCTCTCCGCGGTGACGCTCTGCGCCAGCAGGTCCTTCACCGTGGTGATGCCAAGAGCGACGCCCCGGTTCGAGAGCGTGAGACCGAATTCGACCTGATCGGACATGGGTTCGCCTCGCTTTCGCTGTCGTGGAGAATCGCGGGAGCGCAGCCTTGATGCTACGCGTGCGCAGGAAGGCGCTCAATCGAAGAAGGGGAGGCCTGGCTCGGGGCCGGGGCGCGATGGAAGGCAAGGTCAAGGTATGGTGTCCATCGACAATCGGCGCCGAGGCAGACGGCCGGACATCACGCGATACCGCTACGCGACGACAATCCGAGCTCCATCACATCGGTCGTGAGCTGGGTGCTCATCGGCGCATGCGTGCTGGTCTTCCTGTGGCAGGTCTCGCTCGGACCGCGCGACGGGCAGGTGGCGGTGTATGCCCTCGGTGTGATTCCGGCGATCGAGAGCGAGGAGATCATGAAGACCCTGCGCGGCTGACGGCGCCGGCCGGCAGCGCTCCATTCAGGACCTGGTCGGCAACCTTCGAGTCCGTCGCGCCGCCGCATCCTCTACTGGTAGCGCGCATCGACGGTGCGCGAGTGCCACGCGCATGAACGGCGAGGCTGTGTCTCGCACCGCTGGGCACGGAGTTCCCTATCGCCACTCCTGAGCCAGTCCGCATCCTGAGCACCACCCTTGACCGACGCCCGTTTCGGTCAAGCCGTCGAGCCACGTGTCACCGGACGCCCGCGCAGTCGCCCGGTTTCCGCCTCGTCGAGCTCCCCCTTCTCGGAGAAGGCGAGAGCGTAGTGCTCGCGCACGTAGGCGGCCGACAGCCGTCCCTCCCGGATGTCCGCCGCCACCGCGCTCGGGTCGCGCTCCAGCGGATCGCCCCAGCCCCCCGCACTCGAACAGACGAATCGGGCGATCTCGCCGGGACGGATCGTGGTCGTGTCCATGGCCTGCAGGCGCCGCTCGGTCTCGGTGCCCGGATTGAGGATGTTGTATGACGGCGTGCCGTCCTTGCCGCCGGCCAGTCCCCAGGGCATGTGATCGCAACGGTCGGAGCGGACCTGAAGCTGCGCCGGGACCTTGCCCAGGTAGCGGATGTCGCGCACCAGCGAGAGTCCGCCCCGGAACTTGCCCGCGCCGCC
>JAJDUQ010000012.1 GCA_022826505.1 Gammaproteobacteria bacterium | reverse complement strand
TCGACCTCGCCGACCACCACCTGCGCCTTGTCGAACGCATCCGCCATATCCCCCTTATAGACGAGGCGCTGCGAAAAAGCCAGACCCCAACCTCACGGTCATGCCGTCACCTCTTTGCAGCTAGCATGAAATAGCCCTGAGAGGGCAACGGTCCGATCTTCGTGCCGGAGGCAATGCCGCAGTGCACAGGCGTGAGCACGTGGGGACGAAGCCCGGGGTCTATGCGGGGTTGGGAGTGAAGGAGTATTTTCTCCACGACCCGCGTGAGAGCATCTGACGCTGTGCATGCAGGGTCGGCGGGTGGCGGGCGCGGCGTTTGAGCGCCTGCCGTGGAGTTCGAAGCGTGCCTTGGCGCGAGGGCTCGCTGACCGAGCTTGTTCCGCGGGTCGCGAAATGATTCCAGGACGGAAGCGGTACCGGCTTCCCCGGCATGCGACGCCCACCCGATTCAATCTGAAGGAGGTCTGGCCATGGCACTCCAACCATTCGTCGATCAGGACGTTCCCGGTCCCAGGCGAGACTACGTCGGCTACGGCCGCCACGTGCCGAAGGTACGCTGGCCGGACGACGCCCGCGTGGCCGTCAACCTCGTCCTCAACTACGAAGAGGGATCGGAATACACCCATCCCGCGGGTGATCGCCAGAACGATGTCCTGACCGAGATCCCCTACGTGATGGACCCCGCCCATCGCGACCTCGCGGCCGAGTCCGTCTACGAGTACGGTGCGCGGGCAGGGGTGTGGCGGGTCCAGCGCCTGGTGGACGGGCTCGGGCTCCCGATCACCTTCTTCGCCGCGGCGACCGCACTAGAGCGCAACCCCGAGGTGGCCGCCTGGCTCCGGGAAGCCGGTCACGAACCGTGCAGCCACGGCTGGCGCTGGGAGGAGGTGTGGCGGCTCGGACGCGAGACCGAGCGACAGCACATGCGGTGGGCGATCGAGTCGTTCGAGGAGACGGTCGGACAGCGCCCCCTCGGGTGGTACTGCCGCTACGGCCCCTCCGTCCACACTCGCGAGCTCCTCGTCGAGGAGGGCGGCTTCGTCTACGACGCCGACGCATACAACGACGACCTTCCCTACTTCACGGATGTGCTGGGGCGGCGTCATCTCGTCGTGCCCTACAGCTTCACCTACAACGACGCCCGCTTCGTGCTGTCGCAGGGCTACGGCTCACCGGACGACTTCGCGACCACCCTCAAGCGTGCCTTCGACGTCTACTGGGAAGAGGGGGAGGAGCGTCCCCGCATGATGTCGGTCGGACTCCACCCGCGGCTTGTCGGCCAGGCCGCCCGCATCGCCGGTCTCCGCGACTTTCTCGAGTATGCCCTCGACAAGGGCGGCGTGTGGTTCGCCCGGCGCATCGACATTGCCGAGTGGTGGCTTGCCCACCACGAGGAGTTCGAGGTCTGACCGGGACTCCTCGCCCGGCCGCGTGTCGGTGCCGGCAGGCGCGTGCCTTTTGCAGGAGGCTCCGGGCCCTGGCGTCGAACGGGCTGGAGACGTCCAGCGAGTAGCGGGGCAGGTCTCGCACTCGATGGCAGTTCCACCGGCAGGCTATGATGGTGTCGACCCGGGCACCCGGTCAGCGAACAGCGCCCGGCCGCCACGAACAGAGATTCGCAATGGAACTGCACACCTGGAGCCTGTACGCCTCGGCCGTAGTCCTGCTGTGCCTGACGCCGGGCCCGAACAGTCTGCTTGCCGTCACCAACGGCTTGCGGTTCGGCGTCGGCAAGACGCTTTTCTCGACGCTTGGCTGCGCGGCCGGACTCACCCTGCTGATCGGCGCTTCGCTGTCAGGGCTCGGCCTGATCCTCGCAGCCTCGGAGATGGCCTTCTACGTCATCAAGTGGCTTGGGGCCTGTTATCTCATCTACCTCGGCATCTCCCTCATTCGCACGCGCGGCGCCTTCGCCGACGTGCGCAAGGAGGGCCGTCCCGCCGCGCCGCCGAGCGGGATCTACCTGTTCGCGCAGGGCCTGTGGATCGTGGTCATGAATCCGAAGGCGGTGATCTTCTTCGCCGCCTTCCTGCCGCAGTTCTACGTCCCCGAGCATGGCCTCCTGCCCCAGTTCCTGGCGATGGCCGGCACCTTCGTGGGGATCGAGGTCGTGGTTGAAATCCTGCTCGCCGCATTCGCCAGCAGGCTCGCTGTACTCGTAACAAGCGGCACGGGCATGCGCATGTTCAACCGTGCGACCGGCGGCGTGTTCGTGCTGGCGGGGGCGTACCTGCTGACGCTAGAGCGTCCTCGCTGATGGCGTTTCCGTGATTCGCCACCGCAATCCCAACGCCCGCGTGATGCGCATCACCGTGGCGAAGGTCGGATTGCCGTCCTCCGACAGCGCCTTGTAGAGCCCTTCGCGGCTCATTCCGATTTCGCGCGCCAATCGGCTCATGTTGCCTGCCCGGGCGATATCGTTCAGCGCGGCGCGTATCAGGCTGCCGTCCCCCGGATCCTCCTCCGCGCATGCTTCCAGGTAGAGGCGCATATCCTCCGGGGTCCGTAGCTGGTCCGTGACATCCCATCGTGTGAATGTTTCGGTCATGTTTGCCTCCAGTCGTCTGCCAGCCGGCCGGCGCGTTCGATGTCGCGTTGCTGGCCGTTCTTGCCGCCTCCACACAGCAGGACCAGCGTCGATCCCTCGCGGAGGTAGTAGAGGCGGTAGCCGGGTCCGTAGTGCACACGCATCTCGAACAGTCCGTCTCCCACCTGCTTGGCATCTCCGATGTTACCCAGCGAGACGTTTCGCAAACGTGCATTGATCCGCGCCACCGCGCTTCGGTCGCGCAGGCGACGGATCCAGCGCCTGAACGTGGCGCTTTCGACGATTTCGAACACTCGCAGAATGTAAACTTCAGTTCATACCCGGGCAAGTGCGAGTGTCGTGCACGAAGGTCGCTCCGCAGTCCCCTATCTCGACTTTGGTTACCGGTCCGCCGTGGAGAGCGGCCTCCGCCGCGTTCCCGGTCCAGTTGTGGAAGGATGGCTTCCTGGGCCATTTCGCAGGCCATTCTCCGACAACGCTTGACCGAGGATGAGGTCACGCGGATACTGTAGCATGATGGTGCAGTCTGCTGCAGTGTGCGCTCGGACCGATCGCGGGGGATCCAGTGGCAGCCAGAAATCGCGTGACCGTCAACCTGGAGGATCGCGAGTACGCGGAGCTGGCGGCCCTCTCCGACAAGCACCGCGTCTCGCTGGCCTGGCTGGGCCGTCAGGCAATCATCGAGTTCCTGGAGCGTCGCGAAAGCGAGGATCTGCAGCTTCCACTGATTCTGTCTTCCGACAGACCCCCTTCGGGGCGTTGAAGCAGGGAAACAAGGCATCGTGGCGACGAGAGCGATGAACTTGACCGGCGGTGCCGGCGTGCTCCCGGAACCATTGGCGCGGACGATTGTGGAGGACGCGGCGTCGAGCGTCAGGAAGCTGGCATCCTCGGTCAGGCATGAGGAGAAGCTGAACTTCGCGCGGGCGATCGTCGTTGGCGTGGTGTCCGCGTACTGGAAGGAGCTGCAGGCCGTCTCCGATCGAGGGTGGTCGTTGCGGAGACCGCCGTCCGATGTCGGGCTTGCTTCCGTGCCGGAGGAGATCGCAGAGCAGGCGGAGAGGATCGGAATCGCCGCGGCCGGGCTGGATGTCCTGGACGCCGGTTACGCGATCGGAGTGCTCTACACCGCGTTGATGCCGGACCGGTTCCGGGCGCGGCTCGGGGCCTACTACACGCCGCCGGCGCTGTGCGAGCGGTTGCTGGACATGGCGACGGAGGCCGGTGTCGATTGGGGTTCGGCGCGCGTGCTCGACCCGGCCTGCGGCGGGGGGGCATTCCTGGCGCCGGTGGCACGGCGCATGGCGGCGAGTCTGAAAGACTGCGACGCGAGGGTCCCGCTCGAGAGCATTCAGCACCGGCTGCACGGATTCGAACGGGATCCCTTCGCGGCGTGGATGTCGCAGGTGTTCCTCGATGTGGCGCTCGGCGACCTGTGTGGCGAAGCGGGGGCACGGCTGCGGTCCGTCGTGCGGGTGTGCGACAGCCTGGAGCAGGCGCCCGCGGGCGAAGGCTTCGATCTGGTCGTCGGCAATCCGCCTTACGGGCGCATCACCCTGTCGCCGGAGTTGCGCCAGAAGTTCCGGCGCAGCCTGTTCGGGCACGCGAACCTCTACGGCGTATTCACCGATCTGGCGCTGCGGTTCACTCGGCCGGGCGGCGTCATCGCCTACGTGACCCCGACGAGCTTCCTGTCCGGAGAGTATTTCAAGACGCTGCGCGGTCTGCTTGGCCGGGAGGCGCCGCCGGCGAGCATCGACTTCATCGGGAAGCGCAAGGACGTCTTCGCCGACGTCCTTCAGGAAACGCTGCTGGCGGTGTATCGACGCGGAGGTGATCGGGGCGCCGGAAAGGTGCACTTCATCTCGGCGAGGCCGGACGGCTCGATCGAGAGAACGACCGCGGGCGCGTTCAACCTGCCGGAGAACCTGGACGAACCTTGGCTGATGCCGCGGACCGAAGCCCAGAGCGCGCTGGTGCGTCGGGTCGACGGCCTGCCGCACCGGTTGGCGGACTACGGCTACACGGTGAGCACGGGACCGCTGGTGTGGAACCGGCACAAGCCGAGCCTGCGGGACCGGCCGGGGAAGGGACGTTATCCGCTGGTCTGGGCAGAGTCGGTACGGGCCGAAGGCGTGTTCGAGTTCAGGGCGGAGAAGCGCAATCACAAGCCCTGGTTCGAGCCGAAGGTAAACGAACGCTGGGTCGTGACGGATGCTCCGTGCGTGCTGCTGCAGAGAACGACGGCGAAGGAGCAATGCCGGCGCCTGATTGCGGCGGAGCTGCCGGCGGCGTTTATCGAGGAGCACGGTGCGGTCGTCGTCGAAAACCACCTGAACATGATCAAGCCGCTCAACGGTGCGCCGCGGGTGGCGCCGTCGGCGCTGGCCGTCCTGCTGAACAGTGGCGTGGTCGATCAGGTATTCCGCTGCATCAACGGCAGCGTGGCGGTATCGGCTTACGAACTGGAAGCGTTGCCGCTGCCGGCGCCGGAAGAGGTGAAGGAAATCGAGCGGCTGGTGAAGAGGCGGGCGACGCGCGGGACGCTGGAGGGGGCGGTGGAGCGTCTGTACGGCAACGGGGCTGGGTGATGCCGTTGCCTGCGCTGCCCGCTGTCGCGGATGTTCACGAACGGCTGCAAACGAACTTCCCCGAGGGAACGGCCAATCGAAACTACGTCGTTCGAGAGATCGCGATTCGGCGGCGCCAAAGCACTTCATAGACCTGTGCCGATTGCTCGGCAAGCCGGTGCCCGCAGAGGCGAAGACTGCGGTCGGGCGAGGCTCGGCAGATGGTGACAGAACCGATAGATGCGTCGAGATGAGCAACGCCAGCCCACAGGATGCGAACGAACCTGAGTCGCGGGATGGCAGCATTGCCGCGGCGTCGTCGCCCCGGGGCGTGAGTCCCTACGCGACCGGTGGCGGCGGCGTGACCTTCGAGCGGAAGGTAGCGGTCCAGTACCTCGCTCATTTGCTCGTCGGCGACAGCGCCATCGAGCTTGGCGATGGTCGCCGCGCTGTGAGCATTGCGTTCCAACAGGCTCCGGTCCATTCGGTCGACGATCTCGTCGTGAGCGCAGCGTGCCCTGACGAATTGCAGCCATCGTTGGTATTCACGATCGCGGTTCGCCGTTCACCGAATCTGGTGGTGAGCAACGAGCGGGCACGGGAGCTCATCCGCCAGTTCGTCCGAGCCGTCATCGACGCACCGACGGAAGGGCCGGAAACCCGATTGGGCCTCGTCGTCGCGGGACCACAGCCACACGCCGAGCAGCTCGCGAAGCTGGCCCACCTCGCCGCGAATCAAATGGACGCACCCGGCTTCTTCGATCTGGTCCAGACACCGGGCAAGTTCGATGATGCCGTCCGAGGCAGGCTCGATCAGATCCGGCAGCTTGTGAAAGGCGCGCTGCACGAGCTTGGTGTGGTGGAGGCCAGCGCAGCGCTGGTCGACAGTCGCACGTGGCAATTGCTGTCGAGACTCACAGTGCTCATGCCACGGCTTGAGTCGCCCAACGAGACGGATTGGTCCGCCGTAGTGGATGGCCTCACGCGGGTAGTGCGAGATTCCGATCTCGCGACAGCGTCGCGGCTTCGCGATCGGCTGGTCGCCCTCGCCGCTGACTATTCGCCGAGCGCCGCGCGAGTAGATCTCACGATATTACGACGCGACTCGCACGCGCTGCTCGACTCCACGACACGACGGCACCAGCGTGGCTGGCAGGCACTCGACAGCATCCACCGCCGGGCGCGTGAGTCCGTGCGTGCCGAGATCACCACAGATGATGGTGGCCGGTGTGTGTGCCTGGATCGAAGCGCCGAAGCGATGAAGCTGCTCGAGACAGTATCGGGAGTTGAGGCGGTGGTCGTAAGCGGGGAGCCCGGTGTGGGCAAGAGTGCTCTTGCAGTGCTGGGTCTCGCCGCGGCAGACGATACCGATCCGGACAGCCTGCAAGCCTTGTGCGTCAATCTCCGCCAAATACCGAAGCTTGCGATCGATCTCGAGGCGACGCTGGGCCACTCGCTTTCGACGTTTCTGTGCGAACTGAGTGCACCGCAGCGCATGCTTGTCGTTGACGGGGCGGACGCCGCCGCCGAAGACAGGCTCGATGCGTTTCGCTGCTTGGTTGGTGCCGCTCGGGAGAGCGCCGTCAAAGTGATCGCCGTGACCTCCATCGAAAGCAAGCAGGTCGTATTCGAAGCTCTCGGCGAGCGCTTCGACAGCGGTGTTGCGGAGCACGTCGTACCTCCACTCGGCGACTTGGAGATAGACGAAGTAGTTGGAACCTTTTCGGAGTTGGAGCGCCTCAGCGCCAATCCGAGGTCGCGCGAACTCCTCCGCCGGCTTGTCCTGGTGGATCTGCTCGTTCGCGGACAAATTGCCGGCACTCCACTGACTGACGCAGACGCAATGAACGAGGTGTGGTCCGGACTCGTTCGGCGCCGCGAAATGTCGGACAGGGGTTGCCCGGACGCGCGGGAGACGACACTACTGCGACTTGCCGAGCTGGAGCTTGGCGAGGGCGAACGCCTCGATGTCATCAGCAGGATCGATCCTGCCGCTCTCGATGGACTGCGTCGTGACGGATTGCTGCGAACTTCGCCTGAAGATCCCTTCCAGATCGGTCCCGAGTTTGCGCACGACGAGGTACGTCGCTATGCGGTCGCACGCCTTTTCCTGGCCAGCGAAAGCCCCGCTTCGAGACTCCGCCGGGCGGGAGCACCGCGTTGGTCGCTCGCGGCAGCACGACTCGCGTGTCAGGCATGGTTGGGGCGACCCGACACTTCCATGGCGCCGCTGAAGGGCAGGTTCGTTGCACTGCAGGCGTTGTTTGACGCATTGGTCGCGGCTGGTCATGGAAGTCGCTGGGGTGACGTGCCCGGTGAAGCCTTGCTTACGCTCGCCGATCCCGAAGCGCTGCTCCGGGACGCATGGCCCGAACTACTCGCCGATGGCGCCGTTGGTTTGCGTCGACTTGCTCGTCTGGTCGATCAGCGGTTCCGCGGCGAAAACGGCGTCGTCGATGTCATCGCCGTGGAGCCGATCATCGCGCTTTTGCTCGAAGACCGCGCGCCATGGCGATCTGGTGACCACGCAAGAGAGCTGTTGCGGGACTGGCTGCGCGGACACGTCCTTGCGGATACAGGCGCAGGTCATCGGTTACGCATCCTGCTTTGCGAGCGTCTCGTCGAGGCATGTGCGGCGGCGGACCGACGCCTCGTCGAGAAACGTGAGGCTGCGGATGCGGCGCGTGCTGCAAGCACGCCGGAGGAAATCGAGCAGGAACGCCTGTTCATGGAGAGGCACAGCGTGCTCTTCTCGGAAATCGGCTACGACGGACGGCGCCCCCGACAGCGACCCGAGATACCCCGCGAGATCACGGACGAGGTTGTTCTTGAACTGCTGGCGCTGCTGGGCCCGGACCTTGGCGACGACGGTGAGGCGATCCTTCGCCGAGTCGCGAAGGACGCACCGTCGTGGCTCGCTCCTGCCGTGGAGGAGCTCTTCACCGGTCGAGCTCTCGCCAGCCGCCGCCGCGGGCTTCTGGCCGATCTGGCCGAGGCGTACTACTTTGACGACGAGGTCGATGGCTTTGGGGTTCTCGAGGATGGGGTACGCGGTCACCGTGCGCGAAGCTTCGGCGTAGTTCCACAAACTGCGTGGTACCGCGGCCCGTTCATGTCGCTGTTTCAGAGTGACTTCCGCAACGGCATCGGAATGCTGAACCGCTTGCTCAATCATGCAGCGCGAGTTCGTGTGGGCAAGCTTGCCCGTCTGGATCAGGGAGGCCAACCACTCGAATCCGACATTGTTGCCCCCTGCGAGAACGAACTCGAAGTCGCTGGTGCACGCCGACTCTACGTTGGCGATGAGCACGTTTGGCGCTGGTACCGTGGCACCGGAGTGGGACCGTATCCATGCCTGAGCGCACTGCAGGCGCTGGAGCGAGTGTGCGACCAACTGATCGACGTCGGTGCTCCGATCGGGACCCTAGTCCTGCCCTGTCCCCACATCGGGGGCTGGACAAAGGGAGCCCGCTCGCGAGTCTTTTGCGCCAGGATAGAGCACGCCTCCACCTCCACAGCCCCGCAGCGGCCTGTCCTCATTCCACAACCAGAGGAGGAAACACACATGAAG
>JAJDUQ010000263.1 GCA_022826505.1 Gammaproteobacteria bacterium | reverse complement strand
GGCGAGACGCGCAAGCGGCTGTGGGTCTATCTCTTCGACGACAGCCACGACGAGGGCGCGGAGACCTTCGAGGTGGTGCTGTCGAGACCGACGGGCGGTGCGCGCATCGCCGACGCGGTGGGGGTGGGCACCATCGTGAACTCAGACCCGATGCCGAAGGCGTTCCTTGCGCGCTTCGGGCGCACCCTCGCCGAGCAGGCGCTCGACGGGATTGCGGGGCGCATCGCGGCGCCGCGTCATCCGGGCGCTCAGGGCACGCTCGCCGGACAGGCGCTCGCCTTCGGCGCGGGCTCGGGGGCTGACGGCGTGGCGAACGACAACGCGGGCGTCGAAGGCACCGGGCCGCCGGCGCTGCCCGGTCTCGATGCTCCCGCCAACCGCTTCGGCACGAGTGGGTTCGGCCACGACGTCCACGGCTTCGGCCAGGGCTTCGCGCAATCGCGCACCATGACCGGTCTTGAGGTGCTGCTCGGCTCGAGCTTCACCGCGACCGGGCAGACCGACACCACGGGCGGCAGCCTCGCCTTGTGGGGCCGTGCGGCACAGTCGGCCTTCGACGGGAGGGAGGGGACGTTCTCGCTCGACGGCGAGACGACCACCGCCATGCTCGGCACGGACTACGCGCGCGGCGACTGGCTGGTCGGCCTTGCGCTCACGCAGAGCGCGGGCGAGGGCGGCTATGCCGACTCGGGGGTGGAGCCCCGCCCCGCCTCGCAGACCTGCCCCGACGCCATGGACCCGCAGACGAAGGAAGTCCTGTGCGACGGCGCGGTGCGCGAGGGCGACGGCGACGTGGAGGCGTCGCTGACCGCGGCCGTCCCTTACGCGGCCCTCCAGGCGTCCGAACGCCTCGCGCTCTGGGGCGCGGTGGGCACCGGCACGGGCGAGGTGACGCTCAAGCCCGCCACGGGCGGCGCGCTCGACTCCGACCTCACCTGGACGATGGCGGCGGCCGGTGCGCGCAGCGCCCTGCTGTCTGCGCCGACAGAAGGGAGCGGCCCGGCGCTCGCGCTGACCACGGACGCGCTGTGGGCGCGCACGAGCTCGGAGAACACGCACGAGCTGGCGGCGTCGGACTCCGACGTGACGCGGCTCCGGCTCGGCTTCGAGGGCAGCGTCCGCTTCGCAACGATGCGCGGCGGGCACCTGACGCCCAAGCTCGAAATCGGCGCCCGCCACGACGGCGGCGACGCCGAGACCGGCTTCGGCGTCGAGCTCGGCGGCGGCATCGCCTGGAGCGACCCCGCACTGGGCTTGAGCCTCGACCTCTCGGGCCGCACCCTCATCGCCCATGCCTCCGGCGACCTCGACGACCGGGGCTTCGCCGCCTCGCTAGGCTTCGACCCGAACCCGGACTCCGAGCGCGGCCCGTCGCTCACGCTGCGCCAGGACTGGGGCGCACAGGCCGAGGGCGGGCTCGATGCGCTGTTCGCGACCGACCCGCTGACCGACCGCGCGGGCGCCGCCGAGGCGACCGGCCGCTGGCAGGCGGAAGCCGCGTACGGCCTCCCGGCCTTCGGCGGGCGCTTCACCGGCAGCCCGCATGTGGGCTTGAGCCTTGCCACCGGCGCGCGAGACTACACGCTCGGCTGGCGGCTGACCCCTGCGGCCGGCGCCAATGTCCCCGAGCTCTCCTTCGGCGTGAAGGCCACCCGCCGGGAGAGCGAGGGCGCTCTACCTGAGCACGCGGTCGGGGTCGAGCTGGGCACCCGGTGGTGAGGCACGACGTGTACCGGTGATTCCATTGTACGCCCCGCGCGCGTCCCCGCGCGCGTCCCCGGCGGCTCGGCGGTGAGCCGGGCGGGCGATGTTCGGCCGCGAGACGTTCATCGTGCGCGTCGCCGACGACGCGATGACCCCGCGCGTGCGGACCGGCGACTACGCCTGGACCGACCCCGACGTGCCTGCGGTGAGCGGGCAGCCTGGTCGCGGTCCGCGACCCTGCGCGCGGCGGGGAGACCGTCGTCAGGCGCCTCGTCGAGCGTGACGGGCGCCGGACCTTGTGCGCTGAAGACGAGCGTTTCCCTGAGCGCACCGTCGACGCCGACAATGAAACCGATATCCAGAGCGTCGTGGTGCTCGTGGGCAACGAGGTTTGAGCACCACCGCCGGCCCCGGACTTGGCCTACCCGATCACCGTCGTGTGGGGGAACCCGGTCCGAGCGATGGCCGCGCCATGCAACTCGGATCGATGGACCGATGGACGCGACTCTGCCGCGCTCCCCCCGTCGTGACGCTCAGGCTGCGTACGTCTGGCCGGAGATGTCGGCGCCGCCCTCGGCGTCGTGGAAGCGGTTGGGCTTGCAGAAGAAGGCGAGGAACAGTCCTCCGTTCGGGGACCATGCCTCGTGCCGGCTGCCGGCGGGGCGCCACACGTAGTTGCCCGCGGTGACTTCTCCCTCGCGGTCGGCGAGGCTGCCTTCCAGTATCCAGGTCTGCTCGATCTCGACATGCTCGTGGTCGGGCAGCCGCGCGCCCGGCTCCATCTTCACCAGGGTGGTCAGCAGACCGGTCTCGGTATCCTTGAGCAACGTCTTGATCTCGATGCCGGGAAACCGCGTCGACTCCCACGGCATGGAGTCCACGTCGAGCATGCGCGATGCGAGCGCCGAAAGTCCGGATGCATCGAAGTTCGGGGTGACGGCGGTCATCGGTGTCTCCTCAATCGTGCGGATCGGGTGCCTGAGACGGCATTCTACGCCGAGGTGTCGCCGACGGCCGCCCGGCCGCCCGCCAGACCCGGATGGACCGCCCGCGGGCGTCGCCGCCGGCTGGGGCCGAAACCTTTCACTCGTCGTGCATGATGGACGACATCCCTCCCGAATCGTCCCTCGCGCATCCCGTCCCCAAAACCGCATCCTTCACCGTCTCCGTTATCGCACGACCTCCGGAAGAATGCGTGGGGCGTGACCGCGCACCAGCGCGTTGCGGAAGCCGACGATTTCCCGGAACCGTTCCCCGAAGGTTCGCGGCAGCGCGCCCGCTTCGACCAGGCAGTTGATCGACGAGCCGTAACTCCCCGGATCGAGCCCAACGGCGGAGCTGATGTATGTGACTTGCGATGTCGAGAGCGTTCTGAGCGCGAAGCTGGAGGCCGCGCTTGGTCGCCCAGCGGCGCTCGGCGTCGGCTCCGAGCGAGACCGGCGACACTCCCGCGTGACGGGGTAGGCGGACGAGCGCCTTGCGCAGCGCGATGATGGTGTCGGGCGACGACACGTGCGTCGGGACGGCGGTCACGGCGGGCTCCTCCCGCAAGCGAACCGCCGGGCGGCGTCCATCTTGTCCAGTTGCGCCAGGAAGCCTTGGTGTCTCGTCGTGGGACGACAATATCCGATATTATCGCAATTATTCTCCACGATTGGGGACCAGGATGGCGCTGGTAAAGAAGAGCATCACCGTGACGGATCGGCAGGAGCAGTGGATCAGGGGGCAGGTCGATAGTGGAGAGTACGGCAACGACAGCGAATACTTCCGCGACCTGATCCGGCGCGACCAGGAACGCAACGCGCAATTCCGGGCATTGAAGCAAGCGATTCAGGAAGGTCTGGACAGCGGCGTCGGCGACAAGACGGTCAAGGAGATCTGGGCCGAGGCCGAGCAGCGCTACAGAGCGAGGCATGGTTGACTTTCGGCTGTCGCCCCGCGCAGAAACCGATCTTGCCGAAATTGCCGACTACACCATCGAGACCTTCGGTGTCGAGCAGGCGCGCCGGTATCGGGACGGTTTGGAAGCGTGCTTTCAGAGTCTCGCGCAGAACCCGCGACTGGGGCGGAGTGCGGAATGGCTCGCAACGGGCTTGCGGCGCTTCGAGCACCGATCGCACGCAGTCTTCTATGTCCAGATCGCGCGTTCGTCGAAGGAAAGGTCCCCGAATCCTTGGACATCCCGACCGGACTCGGCAAGACTCTTTGCGTCCTCCTCTTCCTGCTCGCACGAGTCCGGAACGCCGCGCTTCCCACGAGGATCGTCTATATCGTCGACAGACGCCGACCTATCCCGCTCCAGAGCGAGGCAGTCACCGCTTCGACACCCCCTATACGGTGAACGAGACGAAGGACGGCACTCGGATATGCGATCTCGACTCCGTGCAGTCTCAAGCCAATCGGATGGAAGCGGCTTTCACGAGTGATCTCGCCGACGTCATCCCTCAGCACGTCGTGCAGGCAGGCAATCATCAGGTTGCACTCACCGAGTTGCCCCACCGTATCGCCGATGCGTCGATACGAGCCACGGGTCTCGCGAAGGGGATTCGGAAGTGGTTCCTGGATGTCGGCTCGGGAGATCCAGTGCCGCTCGCCAGGATCGCTCCCACTTCGTTGATCTATGGGGCGTGGGATTCACGGGATACGCAGATCCGGCTTCCACGAGCCATTCGGTCCGAGATCCGCGCTCATGATGTTTCGATCTTCACGCGGTCGGCTCAATACTCGGGCGCATTTCGGCAGGAAAGCCTCTCAGCAGTCAGGATACGTATCCGAGCTGGACCTGCCGCCGATTCGACGTGAGGCGTTCTTCTTGAGGGATCTGCATGAGCGGCCCCTCGTCGTCGCAGGTCGAGGGCGACGGATGTTGCAACCATGGTGCGGTACGCGATTCCTGCCTACGAATAATCGAGGGCGGGACGGCACGCACGCGTGACAGTGCTGAGGCAGCGGATGTCTCGTACGGCCCGCAAGGTCGTACCGGCGCCGTGGACCCGATGAGATCGGGCAGGCGGAGACACCCGATCGCAAGCGGTGGCGATGACAGTCTCGTCACTCCCCCCAACGGCCGCAGCACCTTCGCGAGACTGGCGGCGGGCAGGGCTCTGATCCCCGGGGCCATCGCGTAGCTCCGACCGCCGGCGTGCACCACGTCCAGGCGATCGAGACCCAGCGTCTCCAACGCCGAACGCATCGAAGGAGTCGTTCGCGGCGCCTCGGCCCGCTTGACCTCGAAGCCGTAGCGCCGGTTGCCGGCGACCACCAGCAGGTCGAGCTGCGCTCCGGCGTGGGTCGACCAGTGGAAGCACTGCTCCGCAGACGCGGCAAGAAGCTGGATGATCTGCTGCACGACGAATCCCTCCCACGAAGCACCGACCTCGGGATGGGAAAGGATGGCTTCACGCGTGGAGAGCCCAAGCAAGGCATGCAGTATCCCCGAGTCGGCGACGTACACCCATGCACTCCTTGTGCGGATTCGCGGAACATCCCGGCTCGCCCACGTACCGCACGACGAGGCGATGACGGTTGTTCGGCCGGTTGTTTCACCTATCCTTCGCGAGCGGGTGAGTCCGCCGGGCCGTCGTTTTCGGGAGGAGCGACATGGACGCAGGCAACAGCAGGTATCGGCATCTGTTCTCGGAGATCGCGGTAGGGACCCGGACGGTACGCAACCGCATCGCGCTCCCCGCGACCCTTACCAACTTCGGGGCCGGAAACCGAATCACGGATCGGTGGATCAATTTCCTGGCCGAGCGGGCGCGTGGCGGCTGCGGGCTCATCGTGACCGAGATCATCGCGGTGGATCCGGAGGCGCTCGCGCACGGAGCGATCGTCACCGGATACGACGACGCGAACGACGCGGGATTCGAGCGGGTTGCGGATGAAGTGCACGCGGTCGGCTCGTGCATCCTTGGCCAGCTCTGGCATCCGGGCCGCCAGCAGCTCTGGCATCCCACCCGGTCTCCGGCCGGGGTCTCCGACCAGCCCGATGCGCTGAGCTGGTCGGTGCCGCGGGTCATGACCACGCAAGAGTGCGCCCGACTGGTCGACGCGTACGTCGAGGTCGCTCGGCGGTTGGCACGATGCGGATTCGACGGGGTCGAGCTGCACGGTGCGCACGGCTATCTCATCACCCAGTTCCTCTCGCCGTGGTCCAACACACGCGAGGACGGATACGGGGGCGACCTCGAAGGGCGCACCCGGTTCGTGCGCGAGATCGCCGAACGCGTGCGCGACGCCTGCGGCGAGTCGTTCGTCGTCAGCGTCAAGATGCCGGCGGATGAAGGCGTCGAGGGCGGCATCGACGTCGAGGAAGCGGCCCGGATCACCGAGCGACTCGCCGCCACCGGCGCGTTCGACCTCTTCGCCTACGGGCAGGGCAACTTCAGTCTGAGCCTCGAGAACCACGTCCCCGACATGCACTTTCGCCCGGGACACTTCATCGATCTGCACCGGCGCATGCGCGAGGTCTCGGACGGCATTCCGGTGATGGCGCTCGGGCGGGTCGGCACACCGGACCTGGCCGAGCGGATCGTGGCCGAAGGCTACGGCGATCTCGTGGGCATGACCCGGGCCCAGGTGAGCGACGCGGCGTTCGGCAACAAGGCCCGCGAAGGCCGCGAGGACGAGATTCGTCCCTGCGTCTTCGACAACTTCTGCTGGGGCCAGGTGCACGCCGGCAAGCCGCTCGCGGAGTTCCACAACCCGCACCTCGGCGAACGTGGAGAAGCGCGGTGGGCGCCGAGCCCGGCTTCGCGCTCGCGCAGGGTCGCAGTCGTCGGGGCGGGGCCCGCCGGGCTCGAGGCGGCATGGATCGCGGCGGCCCGTGGCCACGAAGTCAGTCTGATCGGCGCCGGTGCGTCCGCCGGTGGGAAGCTGTGCCTGGAGGCACGGCTGCCGGGCCACGCGGACGTCACGAAGGTCGTCGAACACCAGCTACGCATGGCCGAACGTCACGGCGTGCGGCTCGTGCTCGGCACCGCCGCGGACGAGGCGGCGGTCCGTTCGCTGGCTCCCGACGCGGTGGTGGTCGCGACCGGAGCGAAGATGCGCCGGCCGCGCTGGGCCTGGTCGAACGGTGTCCTGGTGATCTCGGCCGTCGAGTTTGCCGGGCGCCTCGGGACGCCCGCCGCGCCGAGCGGCCGTACCGCGGTGGTGTTCGACCACGACCACACCGCGCCGACCTATGCCGTCGCGCAGGCGCTCGCGGACAGTCACGAAGAGGTGGTGCTGCTGACCCCACGCACGCAGATCGCGCAGGCCGTGAACTACTGCAGCGCGCTCGGTGTGCACCGCCGGCTGCACGGGCTCGACGTCGAGATCGTGACCGCGACCGAGCCGGTCGAGATCCGGGACGATGGCGAGGTGCGCTGCCGCAACGTCTTCTCCGCTCACGAGGGGGTGATCGAGGATGTCGATACCGTCGTCTACGCCACCCCGCGTCGGGTTCGGGACACCCTTGCACGCGACCTCGCCGACCTCTCGCCGACCCTGATCGGAGACTGCCTCGCACCCCGCAACCTGTCGATCGCGATTCACGAAGGGCATCTGGTCGGCAACAGGCTGTAGCGCGGAGGTCTCGCCGGTACGGCGAGCACCCCGGCCGGAGTCGGCGAGCGAATGCCGGCAGAACCGCGAACGCTGCCGTGAATCGGTGAGACGAGAAGGCCGGGTTCGGGCAATCGCGACACGTGCGGAGAGGCCGGCGCTTCGGGTAAGTTGTCGGGTGCGGGAACGTGGGAAGCCCCTACGCTCGAATGTCGCTGTTCCGGATCAGGAAGGGACCATGGGACGACTGGAAGGCAAGGTCGCGGTCATCTCCGGCGCGGGCCGAGGTATCGGCGCGGCGATTTCACTGGCATTCGCCGAGGAAGGCGCCGCGGTGCAGTGCCTCGACATCGACCCGACGGCGGCGGCGGACGTCGCGGCGAAAATCGGCGCAGCGGGTGGTCGATCCGAGGCCGCGCGGTGCGATGTCCGCGACTCCGCGTCGGTGCGCGGTGGAGTCGAAGCGGTGGTCGAGGCGTTCGGCCGAATCGACGTGGTGGTCGCGAACGCCGCGACGGTGACTCCGCGGACCACCGTCGATGCACTCTCGGAGGAGGACTGGCGAGACGCGCTCGACGTCAACCTCACCGGCGTGTTCCTGCTCTGCAAGCACGCCCTGCCGCATCTGCGTGCCCAGGGCTCGGGCTCCGTCATCCTCACCGCGTCGCAGATGGGGCGTGTCGCCTACGACGGACAGGCGGCATACTGCGCGACGAAGGGAGCTCTCATCCAGCTCGCCAAGGTCATGGCGCTCGACCACGCCGCGGAAGGCATTCGGGTCAATGCGCTCTCCCCGGGAGGCACCGCCACGGCTCGGCTCGAGCGACGGTTCGGCACGCTCGAGCAGGCCGAGTCCGAATGGGGCCCCACCCATCCCGTGGGCCGACTCGGCCGGCCGGAGGAGATCGCGGCCGGCGCGGTGTTCCTCGCGAGCGACGGGTCGTCGTTCATGACCGGCGCGGACCTCCTGATCGACGGCGGCTACAGCGCGCGCTGAAGCCGCGTTCGGTTCAGTTCTTCGGCGCAGCGCCGCGTTGCCGCGTCGGCGGTGGCCCCATGTTCTGCGGGAAGGCCAGCCCCCGGGCGTCGGGTGGAGACAGGTCGCGGCGTCGCCCTCTCGTTCCCCGCGACGTTCAGAACCGGCGCGACACGCCCGCGAACACGCCGTGGCTGCGGAATTCGTGAATGGGGACATTGGACCGATTCCGTTCCAGGGAAACGCCGACGTAGGGGACGAACCCGCGATATCGAAGGGACCGGTGCAGCACCTGCGCGCTGAGACGGACGTACCTGTCGACCTGCCTCTCTCCGAACAGCGGATCCCTGTCGGCATGGCGCCGAACGTGGGCGCTCGGGGTGAGCGACACGGACAGTCCGCCACCGAACGCTCGCGAGAACGTGGCCTCGATGCCGATCAATCGGCTGCCGCGGTGGTCCGCCTCGGCCTCGACCCATTCGAAGGTCGGCTCTACCTCTACCGAAGTCCGACTGTTCAGGACGTGCAGCAGACGCGGGCTTGCAACGATCCGCCATCCGTCCCGGTTGCTCCGTTCGTCGTGTGCCCGGTACACCGAGCTCAAGGCCACTCCGATTCGGGTCGAGCCGGAGAACCGCCAGCGCACGAGTGCCCAGGAACCGAGGTTGTCGTGGAAGCGCTCACCCGCGGACCACCGCCGTCCCAGGCGCAGACCGCCCGACACGCTGCCTGCATCGAACAGGTGCGAGATTCCGATGTCACCGGTGACGGTCGTGTCGTTCCAGTCCGAATTCTCGTAGCGCTTCGCCGCGCCGGAAGCGGCGAGCACGCCACGTACGTCGTTCGCAATCGCCGGCGAGAACGAGACGCCGGCCGAGACCAGCCCACCGACGCCCGAGGACGCCCGAACGTCCTCGCTCAGCCGAAACGGTACGCCGCCGATGAGAACTTCTTCGCGATCGGAGCGCCTGGTTTCGGGCACCAGGGAAGCGGAGAAGGAAACCGACCACCTCTTGCGGGCGTCGATTGTTCGCAGGAAGTCTTCGGCCGCGTCCTCGACGGACGACGGCAGCCCTTCCGCCAAGGAGGTGCTGAAGTGGTATTTCGCCTTGTCGTCGCGACCGGAGAGGAAATAGGCTCGCGCAAGTTCCAGCCTGACCCTGGTCAGCCCGGGCCGTCGGGCAAGGATCGTCTCGAATCTCTCGGCGGCGCGCCTCGGCATGTCGAGCTGCATCTCGACTTGGCCGAGCAGGAAGAGCCGTTCGATCCATTCGCGCTCGTTTTCGGGACGCGCCTGCTCGAGGAATGCGTGCGCATGCTCGAGCCGGCCGGCGCGGAGCAGCATCCGGCCGGCCTGCATGTCGGAGAGTCCGGCCGAGGGCAGGTCCCTTGCGGGAGGTGCGTCCGCGCGCGCCGCGACCGCGATGAGAATTGTGATCGCGGTCGCGGCGCATGCGACGAAGAACGGGCGCGACAATCGACCTACTGCTCCTCCTGGCGGCCGTCAAAGTTTCCGAGCATCACGCGGAGGTCCGCGTCTCGCGTTGCACTGATTACGCCGCCGACCTCTTCCGCAGCCGGGCCGTAGAACTCGCCGAGCACACCGCCCACGTATCCGCGGACCGAGTCATGCAAGGGGGCGCTGTCGTTCGTATCCACTCCGGTCAGCGTGGCGGTGAACTGCCCGCCGGCAATCTGTCCATCGCTGATGTCGAAGCTGGTCGTGTCGGGCAGGTCGACCCAGACGCGGGGTCTGGGTTCGCGCCACCGCTTTCCAATGTTCGTGATATTCCCTTCCAGCGTGCTCGCGTCGAAGTCGGCCGTCAGGGACAAGTTACCCCTCAGGCTATAGCGGACGGTGTTCGTAGAGTCGACCTGGCTGTAATTCTCCGCTCCCATGGCTCCAGCATAGGTCGCCGTGCCCGCCGGCAGGTCGGCGGCATCGGTTCGAGCACCGGCCACAAACCGATACCGTTCGCTGTCATTTGAGTGCCAATTGAGCAATCCGCCGGTGCTGACATAGTCGCCGCCACCGCCAAACCAAATTCCAGACCCGAGGTCACCCGTCCCGATCTCCCAGTACCCTCCACCATCCTGTTCGTCCTCGGGCAGAAAGTGAACCTTCTGTTCCTCGCCACCAACCACATAGGTCACCCGGATCGCTTCGCTTTGTTCGTCGAATGATATCGTCTTGACATAGGCATCGCCCGACGGTTCAACGGTCTCTTGGGGCCATCCGCTCCTTAGGAGAGTGGATGTCAACGGCGCGAACACTTCGCCCGCATCCAACAGGTCCTCTAAATCGCCGCCTCCCTGGGTCGCGAATACGGGATCCGCCGTGCTCCGGTGCAAGCCGCTGGGAGGGTTCGGGTCCGACTGACGGCCGCCGAGCCACCCGTGCAACACGCGGTCGTTGCGACTTGCGTTCAGTACGGCGCCGAGTTCTTCTGCACCAGGCCCGTAGAATTCGCCGAGAACATTTCCTTCGTATCCCCGGACGGTTTCTTCCATCGGAGCGTTCTCGTTCGAATCCGCGCCGGTGAGAGTGGCCGTGAACTGGCCGTCTACAATCCGTCCACTCCCGATGACGAAATAGGTCGTATCGGACAAGCGCGAATAGACGTTTTCCCCGGCCTTTCTCGATCGAATTCCAAATACCATCCCTTCCAGCATGCTCTCGTCGAAGTCCGCCGTCACACGCATCGAGCCTCGCATTCGATCACGGTTGCCGGTGGATGGATCGTCCAGCGGATATGTTTGTGCCCACATGGGCCCGATATAGCTCGCCGAGCCGACAGGCAGATTGGTCCCACCGGTGCGGGCGCCGTATACCATGAAACTCCGGTCGGTAGCGTTCGTCGTTTCGTTTTGCCCGAAACTGTTGGCATCGAAATACGTGAACCGAGAGGAACCCTGATTCTTGTTCGTCCGTTCGAACGAATCCGTCCGGGTCGCAAGAAAATAGTCGATTCCGCCGACATTCTTCAGGTAGTAGTACTGACCCTGGTTGTAGTCATCCGCCTCGAAATGAATCATGTACTCCTCGCCGGCGACTACGTACGTCACGTGAAACCCGTTGTTTCCGTCGCTCGAGACGGTCTTGACCTGTATGTCGCCGGTCAGTTGCGAGCGCGGGCTCTGCACGCTGGGGTCGCCCGAGAACATCGACAGCAGCGGCGCAAACATGTTCGCGGGATCCGACAGCAGCGTTGCGAGCGTGTCGCCGGCACTGTCCGCATGAATGGGAGCTGCCGCGCTTCGGGCCAGACCCTCCGGAATGGTCAGTGGCTGTACGTCTTCACCCGGCATCGGAGTGGTGGTGTCGCCCGGCCTCTTGGTCCCATCGCCGGAACAGCCGGAGAGGGCAAGAGGAGCGGCCATGGAGATCACGATGAGCAGGCGATGGAGTGTTTTCGTGTTCATTGCATCCTTCTCCGTGTCGTATGGATGATCGGGAGTTGTTCCCTGCGTGGTTCAGCGGCAGCAACGTCATGTCGCTCGGCAATCCATCGGGGTCGAGTTCGCTGTTCGCTCGGTCGCGGCAAGCGACGACCCGTACGAGCCCGCGACGGGCCGGGTTCCGAGCAAGAGGTGTCGAGGGGGTACGGCAGGTGATGTCGATACGCCGTACGGTCGGGCATGCCGTCGCCGCTCCGACTGCGTCGCGGGCGATTCCCGGCTCCGCGAGCAGCGTCTCGGTTCTCCGATGAGGGCGGAGAAGCCGGCAGCCGTCATCCATCCGTGACCGGAATCACGCCGGTACGGGATGACGAGCGGTAGCGGAGGGAGAAAAGTGCCGGAACGCGTGCGTTCCGGGGGAGTGCGTTCAGGCAGGCAGGATTGCTTCAGGCAACGTTCGGCGTTCGGCGTTCGGCGTTCGGCGTTCGGCGTTCGGCGTTCGGCGTTCGGCGTTCGGCGTTCGGCGTTCGGCGTTCGGCGTTCGGCGT
>JAJDUQ010000266.1 GCA_022826505.1 Gammaproteobacteria bacterium | reverse complement strand
CTCGACCTCGCCGACCACCACCTGCGCCTTGTCGAACGCATCCGCCATATCCCCCTTATAGACGAGGCGCTGCGAAAAAGCCAGACCCCAACCTCACGGTCATGCCGTCACCTCTTTGCAGCTAGCATGAAATAGCCCTGTTCCAGCGGCCATCGACGAACGGCCACCCGTTTGTGATCGATCAATGCGCCCACGCCGCGGAGCGCCAAAGAACCTTGGGTGGTCGGATCTCGGCCGCACCATTCACCCGAGCGAATCGCACGCATCAGGTATTGGCCGGTGCCGGACTGCGCCTGCGGGCAATACGGCCTGCAGAGGCTGGATTCCGTTCCCGGAAGCGCGGGCGTCGCGCCCGCACGATGAACTGCGGGCGGAACATCTCCATCCCCCGGGGTGGCTCGCCCCGTCACGACTCCGGCTTCATCACCCGATCGCGATGCCCGATCTTCCGCTCGACGACCATGGTACCCAGGGCATCGAGAATCACCCGGCAGGCGAGCTGTGAAGTGTTGTCGTTCACGTCGTAGGGCGGCGAGACCTCCACCACCTCCATTCCGCACAGCCCTTCGCGCGCGATGAGGCGCACGAGCTCCAGCGCCTCGCGCGGGTTGAGCCCGCCGGGCTCCGGGGTGCCGGTGCCGGGAGCGAACCCCGGGTCGATGGAGTCGATGTCGTAGGACAGGAACACCGCCTTCGCGTCCTTCCAGGCGAGCTCCAGCGCCCGCTCCGCCGCACCCTTGATGCCGAGTTCCTCGATGTCGGTCATGGTGAGCACGCTCGACCCCCGCTCGCGCGCCACCGCCGAGCCCGGGCGCGAGCCGTACCAGCCGCCGATCCCCATCTGCACCAGGTTCTTCGGCGGACAGTTCGAGAGACCGACGTCGTGCATGTGGCTGTGGTCGCGGTGCGAGCTGTGCAGCTCCGCGCTTTCGTGTCCGTGGGTGGTCCAGAACCAGGGCGTGGTGTGCATGCGCTCGTCCATGTCCATGTCCTGCATGTCGATATGCCGGTCGACGTGGATGATCCCCACATTGCCGTCGATGTGGGGCGCGATGCCGCGCACGTTCGGATAGCCGAGGCTGTGGTCGCCACCGCACAGCACGGGGAAGGCGCCGGACGTATAGACGTGGGAGACCGCCTTCGTGACCTGGTCGAAGGTCTTCTCGATGTTGCCGGGAATGACGAACACGTCGCCGGCGTCGCACATGTCGAGCTCCTCGAACAGGTCGACGGCGCCGTCCACCGAGTAGCCGTCGTAGATCGCCGAGATGCGTCGCACCGCCTGCGGTCCGAAGCGGGTGCCGGGACGGTAGGTGGTGCCGGTGTCGAAGGGGATGCCGACGAAAGCGACCTCGTACTCGCCCACCCGGCGCACGTCCTCGCAGTACGGCGACTTCATGAAGGTGTTGATCCCCGCGAACGCGGGCTGGTGGCCGCGGCTGAAGAGCGAGATGGTGCGGTCGTTGATGGAGTCCGCCGCCTCGAGTCCGAGTTCGAGGCCCCGGGCGATTTCCTCATCCTGCTTCGTCCGGGAAATTCGCGCGAGGCGTTTCAGATTGCGGCTGCCCCTGAATTCACCGTGGTCGCCGTTGGACATGGGACTCTCCTTCGCGGCCGCAACCCCGGCCTTGTCGATGACGTCATCCGCGCTTGCGCGCGAATGACATTGTTGCCTGACGCGTGGCCGCACGGCCCGCGCACCCGTTCAGAACTGCTCGGACTTCTCGGTTACCTCCTGGTACCACTTCACCCGGGTCCCGATTCTCGCGCGCATCTTCCACTTCATCGTCTTGGGCGCGTCCTCGATGGTCTGCAGCAGTTCGTCGACCCGGGCGCGGATGACCTGCGCCTCGGCCGCGCCGATGGCCGGGAATTCGGCGATGAAGTTGGGGACGTCCTTAAGGTTCGTGGTGAAGGTGTGGCAGAAGCCCCAGTCCGCGGACATGATCCCGGTGATGTAGTCCACGTCGATGTGCTTGTTGCCGCTCGCGCTGTCGCCGAGCGGGTGCTCCAGCAGCAACACCAGGGTGTCCTTGAAGTCCTTGAGGTTGATCTCGACGATCTGCATCTTCTCCAGCAGCAGATCCGTGGTCGAGATGGTCGGCGAGTCGATCTGCAGCCGTCCCTTGAACGGGATGCGGTGGCAGAAGTAGAGCTCGTCGGCGAAGACGTCGACGTTGAGCCCGGTGTCCGGGTGCAGGTAGATGTGGCGCGCGCCCTCCGAGGCCACGTAGACGCCCTCGTCCGGCTGGTACCCCCGCGCCACCATGAAGTCGCGGATTTCCCGGTTGTGCAGCTTCATCCCGGCGAAATCAACGTCGGTGAGCACCCGGGCCATGTCGTCGAACAGGTGCAGGTTCCCGGGGCACTGCAGGCGGTATGCGATGGAGCCGAGGATGCGCAGGCAGATCCCGGCCTCTTCGGCCTCGCGCACCAGCGTCAACGCTTCGTCGACGAACTCCAGATGGAGGTTCTCGGACATCATGGTCCCTCACGATTCCGTCAGACTTCGCACGGCAGGGAAATCCCCGCGGACCGGAAGCGCCGGATTGCGCGACGCAATTCCAACCTGCGCACTGCCGGTTCTTCAATACACGTCCGCACGCCGGCGCATGCCGTGATCCTGCCTCGCCCGGGCGGCCGGGGCGCGCGTGGCGCCCCGGCCGCCCCACCGGCGCGATCCGAGAGCCGGACGAGCCCTATTCGATCGGTATCTCCTTGAACGCCAGAGTCACGTCGACGCCTTGCGAACGGCGGATGGCCTTCATGACGAAGTAGAACACGAGCCCGATGACGAATACGCCGCCCACGATGGCGAGCTGCTGCGGGTCATGCCCGGCCGCCACCGGATCGCTCCACAGGGTAATGAAGAAGAACACCGCCGCGCAGAACCCCAGGAAGCAGCCCACGGTCATCATGGGGAGTCCCAGGATCTTGCGATGCGAGATTGGCGACTTCTCGTAGATCTGCGGGCGCAGGTAAGGGAAGAAGATCCCGGCTCCCAGCACCACCGCCCACGCGAGCACCGCCGCCTCGATGAGGATGATGATCGAGGAGAAGAACTCGGTGAACACGAAGAGCGCCAGGAACAGGATGCCGATGCACATGGTGAAGATGATCGCCACCACCGGCGTGTGCCGTGTCGGCGAGATCTGACCCCACGCTTCCGGCGCCACCCGGTCGAAGCTCCACGCCACGATGGCGCGCACCCCGAAGGTGTGCATGCCCGGTATCCACATCCACATCCAGAAGATGAAGCCGATGGACACCAGGAGGCAGATGAGCGGAGAGCCCGTGAGCACGCCGGCGAGCAGGGTGATGGTGGGATCGGTCTGCACGCCCACTCCCTCGGTGAGGTTGTAGGCGGCGGTGCCCAGGAACTCGTACCCGAACACGCTGTTGCACAGCGTGATGGTCACCAGCCAGATCACCACCGCGCCGACGATCGCCCCCAGCATGCCGAAGGTCTGCGACCGCTCCACCGACTTGATCTCGCCGCCGATGGCGATCGAGAACGCCGCGCCCACCAGCGGCAGGAACGGCCAGTTCGACACGAGCCACGTCTGCGTGCCGTCCCAGCTACCGTCCCACGCCCAGCCGTTCTCGCGTCCCGATGCGATGATCGCCTGATACGGGTTCTCGACCCCGAGAATCGGCGCCATCAGCTTGTCGAAGGCGGGGATGAACTCCGCATTCGAGCCCGTCATCAGCACCAGAATGAGGAGCAGCGAGCCCGCCACCGCCACCGTGAACACGATCTTCTGGGTGAGCAGGTAGAAGCGCATCCCGGCCGACAGGATGATCCCGGAGAGGATCAGGATGCACGCGCCGATGAGGAACATCGGCCACGGCTCCAGCACCGTGGTGCCGGCGTTCACCAGCGCCTCGCTTCCGGTGAGGTAGCCCGTGAAGGTCAGGGCGGGAGAGATGCCGAGCAGCACGATCCAGTACGCCGCAATCGCGTTGTAGAAGAGCCAGGCGGTGATCTCCACGAGACTCATGGTGAGCGCGATGGAAGGCGGCAGGATGCGCGAGCCGAACACGTAGATGCCGCCCGACCTCGGCAGGGTGATGGTCCACGTGATGAAGCCGAACGCGATGAGGGCCATGCACGCGGCGGCGAGCAGGACGCCGGTGAGCAGGTTGCCCCCCGGATAGTAGGCGGGGCCGTAGAACATCATGCTGGCCACGCCCAGGCCGACGCTCACCAGGCCCAGGTTGTAGATGAACGTGTCCATCGTGCCGGCGGTTCGAATCAGGCCGGACGCCTTGCGCAGGAAGATGCGCTGCTCTCCTGCGGCACCGTCAGGTGTAGCCATGTCTCGTCCTCCTCGTTATTCGTTGTGAAAGGACACCATGGCGCTTCCCCATGCTGCGACGAAGCGAATCGCCGGCATGGCACACTCCAGGAAGCGCGGATGCTCGGCACGTCCCCCCGCGGCCCGTGGGCCTCGGTCGACGGCCACGACGCTCCCTATCCCTGGGTCAACTGCACACTCCTGATCGGGTGCACGTCAGATTTTTGGGATTGTGAAAAGTAGGCTGGGATATGGCAGGATTCTGTCTGCATACAATACAGGCAGGCAGGAGAGAACGTCATGCCCACCCCCGATGAGCACCAAGCGTTGAGCCGGCGCCGAGACGA
>JAJDUQ010000123.1 GCA_022826505.1 Gammaproteobacteria bacterium | reverse complement strand
GAACATGCAGAACACCAGGCGGTTGACGAAGTGCGCCACCGCCTGCGGCTCGTGGCCGCGCTCGCGCAACGACTGCGCCAGCACCGCGAACGTCGCCGCCGCGCGCTCGGTCAGCGCCTGCCGGCTCTCGCCCGGCCGGAGGCGCTCGGGGTCGGACATCGCCCACTTGAGCTTGTCGCGGGTGGCGGCGTCGGCGAGATCATCGAGCCCGAGCTCGTGAGTCAGGCTCACGCTGTTCGTCCAGTTGGTGCGGATGCGGAACCGCGCCATGTCCGAGACGATCAGCAGCGGCGGGTTCTCCAGGGCCAGCGCGTACTGCCGTAGCTGATTGAAGGCGGCGTCGAGGTCGGCGTGCTTGCCCTTGTACTCCCACGCGAAGCAGTGCCGCTTCCACACGTCGGCCCAGCCGTCGCCGCCGGTGTCCTTGCGCGCGCCGCGCTCGAAGCAGTAGCGCTCGCCGGTGGGGTCGGCCTCGGCCGGCGTTGGCTCGCCGAGCAGCCGGCACAGATCGATGAAGTGCTCCTGCGCCGCGGAGCGCTCCTTCAGCTCCGACGCCCGCCACTTGGCGATGAACTCACCGGGTGTCATGGCATCGAGCTCACGGGTGCGTCGTGGCCGGAGTGGGGTTCGGCACGTTCGCTGAAATCAGGAAAACCCACTTGCTCTCCACTTCGTGATCCCATCGCGCTCCCGACCAATACAGAGGCGCCCCGCGTGACACCGGAGTGGCCTCGCAGAGAACGCCCGCGCAACCTTCCTTGCCCGCGTTCGCGGATCTGTTCGACACCCCTCACCGAGCAGCGCGTTCCAGCACCTCTTCCGCCCACTGATTCAGACTCTTGCCGGACAGCTCCGCTGCAAGTGCGGCCTTGCGGTGAACCTCGGGGCTGACGCGAAACATCATCCGGCCGGAGTAGGGCTTCTGTGGTTTCTTGCCGATCCTGGCGCAAGTCTCGAGATAGTCCTCCACCGCCTCATGGAAGGCTTCCCGGAGGGCATTCACGTTGTCCGCGTGAAAGCCGACACCATCGCGGAGGCCCGCGATTCGGCCGGTGAAGATCCCGTCCTCGTCGTCGTAGCCGATACGGGCCGAATAGCCCTTGTAGGTCATGATATTCGTCATGGCGCAACTCCAATTCTTTCGAGGAACGCGCGCGCGGCGCGAATCTGATAGCGCCTGGCCTCCTTCGCTGGATGAGGACGGTGAAATGTTTCGACCTCGCCATCCCTTTCGAACCGTACACGCGATCCCCGGCCTTCGATCACTCGTGCACCCGCGGCGATGAGCAGTCCTTCGACCGCCGCCCACTCGATTGTGCCGGACACAGGGTCGCGGAAAACGGCTGCAAGTGTCTTGCGATGCTTGCCCTTCATGGTGAAACCCTAGTCGATTGCTTGCAGCATGTGCAAGCACTCCCCCTCTTGCCGTGTCAGGAGCAATCCAGGCAGGACATCAGGAGCATTCACGGTAGTATCGAAGGATGAAGCTCAGTATCAGCCTTCGAGAGGAAGAAGTCGGATTCCTCGACGCGTACGCACGCTCGCGAGGCATCAAGTCACGGTCCGGCGTGGTCAGGGCGGCCCTGCGCCTGTTGCGCACGATGGAACTCGCTGACGATTACGCCGCGGCGTGGACCGAGTGGGACGACGATGACGACACCAAGGCATGGGATCGGTCATCAGGCGACGGGTTGAACGACTCAGCGTATCGGAGTGTGTAGGAATAGCTTGACTCGAACGCACCTTCGGCACCGCGGCTACGCTCATGCGACGTGTAGCATCGACCGGCACGTTTGCCGCGTTCAGCAGCGCTCGCGGAGGGCGATCTTTCCGAGATCGTCAGGATGCTGTCCCGACAGCGAGCAGATCGAGGCCGGAATGCTCAGTCCGCAGCCGTGAGCACTCAAGCCTTGCGCGTCTCCTCGGCGAGTCGCTGAAGGTATGCCGAGTACGCGGCGAGCTCGGCCCGGATCGGCGCGCGGCAGGCCAGGTACTTGGCGCGAACCAGTTCCAGCCGGTCCCAGTCGTAGTCGAATGCGAAGTAGTAACGCTTGAAATGACGGAACCGGCGCAACTCGGAGAGCGCGGTGTAGCTCGCGTCGGAGATGACCCGCTCGCGCACGGACGGGATGGTCCGGGTCATGGCCCTCAGGAGCTGTTCGTGCCACCGACTGTTGTCCAGGGCGTTTTCGAAGAACTGACTGATCCGCAGAAACGCCGTCTCCAGGCAGGTGTAGAACGACACGAACACGTCGCTGACGATAATCGCGTTTTCGGTGGATTGCCGGGCCGCGACTTGCTGCTGCTGGAACTGATCGTAGAAGCGGTCGATTCGGTCGAGCACCGGCAGTGCCGCGTCGATCTCGGCGGCGAGGGCCGCGATACGTTTAGCGGTCTCCATGGACCAGTCGTCCCGAGGTACGGATCAGGTGCGCGTACTCCGGCTCGATACGCTCCAGCTCCACGATATCCAGGGGGAAGGTCGACAATTTCTCGGCGCGTGCATAGACCTGGAACAACCGCTCGGCGGAGCCGAGCCCTTCGAGCGCGATGTCGATATCGGATCGTTCGGAGAATCGGGGTCGATGAAGCAACGACCCCCACTGCCAGATGCGACGCGGCGTGAACTCGCCGGCGATCATCTCCACGATTCGGTGAAACTCCCCCCACGCCGTCTCGAAGCGCCCATCGAGCTCTCGCTGCCTGGCCGCCTCGCGGCGGTGCAGGAAGGCTACCGTTTGTGCCGGGTCGACTGTCACTATCATGACTCGATTCCCCGGAGTCAGTATAGCAGTGCGCCGTCGCTCCACGATGGCATGAGCAGCGAATACCGCGCGTGCGGACGTACCGCACAAGACGGCTTCTCACCCACCCCCCACAGGCAGATAATCCGCGCCTTCGTTCCGCCCCCTGACGGACCCCCCGAATGGCCGACTCGCTCGCCGTGACCGCCCAGGACCCGCGCTGGCGACAGCTCGTCATCGCCACCGTCGCGCTCGCGGTGGCGAGCTTCGGCCACGGGCTCACGATGCCGCTGCTCTCGCTGGTGCTCGACCACCAGGGGGTCGACGAGACCCTTATCGGGCTCAACACCGGGGCCTACTTCATCGCGGTGTTCGCGGTCGCTCCGCTGGCCTCGCGGATCCTGCGGACCCGGGGTCCCGCCCTGCTGATGCTGGCTTCGATTCTCGCGACGGTGGTGCTGCTCGCGCTGCTGCGCGCGTTCCCGAACGTGTGGCTCTGGTTTCCGCTGCGCTTCGCGCTCGGGATGGCATCGAGCTTCCTCTGGATCGCGGGTGAAGCATGGATAAACCACTCGGCGGCGGAAACCCACCGGGGCCGCATCATCGCGATCTTCGGCGTCGTGGTGTCCGCGGGCTTCGCCATGGGACCCGCGATCCTTTCGATGACCGGCACCGAGGGCTGGACGCCGTTCCTGGTCACCATCGCCCTGCTGCTCGTGGCAGCGATGGTGCTCGCGGGCGCCCTCGGCTCGTCTCCGAAGCTCACGGGGAAGACCGGGCCGCTCGCGCGCTACGTGCTGCTCGCGCCGGTGGCGATGTTCGGCTACTTCGTGTTCGCGGCCGGCGACGCGCTGCTGCTGACCTTCCTGCCGATCTACGCGGTGGGGCTCGGCGTGGCCGAGATCGACGCGATCCGGCTGCTCACGGTGCTGGCGGTTGGCAGCATGGCGCTGCAGTACCCGATCGGATGGCTCGCGGATCGGGTGAGCAACTACGCGATCGCCGCCGCCCTGGCCGTCATGCTGCTCGCAGGCTCGGCGGCGCTCCCGTGGGCGCTTCCGAACCCCGTGATCAGCATCGTGTTCATGTTCTTCTACGGCGGCGCGCTTGGCGCGCTCTACACGATCTCCCTGGTGCTCCTCGGCCGGCAGTTCAAGGGCGCGGACCTGAGCGCCGCGTCCGCGATGCTCGCGGTCATGTTCTGTATCGGATCGTTCATCTGGCCGTCCGCCGGCGGCGCCGCCCTGGACCGGTTCGGCGGGGATGCGATGCCCGTCTCGCTGATTGCCGCCTATGCATTCTTCCTGGTCATCGTGGTCGCGGCATGGCTTCGCGGTTCGCCGTCGCAAGGGCGAGCCTGAGCGCGGGCTTGGCCGCGATTGCTCGCGAGGCCCTGAATCGGAGCCACGGCGACGTGGCCGGATCTCCATTCTCGACGCTGAGCAGGGACATGGCGGGGGCCGGACGGCCCCACCACAAGGTGGACGTGCTACACGGACCTGAGCTGGTCGCCGATCGGAAGGCTCCGGATGCGCTTGCCGGTGGCGTTGTAGCAGGCCATGCCCCTTCGGCAGCGTCTTCCCGTAGCCGGACTTCGCGGCTTCCCACCGCGCATTCCGGGCGCGAGCCGGGTGGTGCGGTACGTTCGCCCGTGCCTTGCCCGCCCATTCACCCCGAGACATCTTCATGCGGTCGCGCCCGTTCAGCTTCCTCGACAACGGCCGGAAGGTCCGGTCGGTCCGAGCCGATCACCTCTCCGGGCAGGTGCTTGTGGTGCGGAAAGCCTGGCAGGCTGGGGAAGTGAGGGGTGCTGTCATAGCGGAATATCAAGCGGTTCCGACCGTCCTGGCAGTGATATCGGTAGTCGAGCAGAACCAGCGCGTCGTCTTCGACAATCGCCGCTTCGTTGATCTCCAGTAGATGTCC
>JAJDUQ010000122.1 GCA_022826505.1 Gammaproteobacteria bacterium | reverse complement strand
ATCGCGGGCTGAAGCGCCGGGATCGAAGGCATCTGGTCCTCGTTCGACGGCCGGATGCCCTCGATCCCAGATGCTCGCGCCAAGCCGGGGGTCGACATGGCGAGACACGAACGCTGAACGGCGACTTTTGAATAGGCCTGGGTCTGTAGCCGCTGGTTCTTGACGTTGTGCGGCGCCTATAGGATTCTTGTCCGGCCTCGCCACGAAATCTTCTCCGACCGGTAATCCCCGTTGCACCGCGTCCGGCCTCACGGCATGGCGCAGGGGAAGTGTTCGCAATCGGTCGTGAAACCCTGCCGAGGCGGCCGAGTTCATCAGGAGCGGCATGACGCATGAGTAACGGGCTAGACACCGCGAGGCGTCGCTTTCTCACCGGAGCGGCGACCGTGGTCGGGGGGACCGGCGCGGCTTGTGCTGCGTGGCCCTTTGCCTCGGCATGGCAGCCGAGCGAGCGTGCCAAGGCGATCGGGGCGCCGGTCGAAGTCGACATAGCCAAGCTGGAACCGGGTGCCCGACTGACCGTGAAATGGCGGGGCAAACCGGTGTGGATCGTGCGGCGCACGGCGCAAGCGCTCGATTCCCTGGCGGTCCTCGACGAGACGGTGCGTGATCCGGCGTCGGACGAGCCGCAACAGCCCGAGTACGCGCGCAATCCGCACCGTTCGATCAAACCGGAAATACTCGTGCTGGTCGGGTTGTGTACCCATCTGGGTTGCGCGCCCTCGTACGTCAGGCAGGGCGAGGGCAACCTCGGGGCGGACTGGATGGGCGGCTTCTTCTGTCCGTGTCATGGGTCGCGGTTCGACTACGCGGGCAGGGTCTACCAGGGAGTGCCGGCGCCGCTGAACCTCGAAGTGCCGCCCCACATGTACCTGAGCGACAGCCGGATCCGCATCGGCGAAGACGGGGGGGCGGCGTGATGAGGGCCCTGCTGACCGGTCTCTTCGAATGGACCGATGCCCGGTTCCCGGTGTCCAGGCTGTGGAACGAGCACCTCGCGCAGTACTACGCGCCCAAGAACTTCAACTTCTGGTACTTCTTCGGTTCGCTGGCGTTGCTGGTGCTCGTCATCCAGATCGTCACCGGCATCTGGCTCGCGATGTTCTACAAGCCCGATGCGGAGCTCGCCTTCGCGTCCGTCGAGTACATCATGCGCGACGTCGAATGGGGTTGGCTCATTCGATACCTGCATTCGACCGGCGCGTCCGCCTTCTTCATCGTCATCTACCTGCACATGTTCCGGGCGCTGCTCTACGGCTCGTACAAGGCTCCGCGGGAGCTCATCTGGCTGCTCGGGATGCTCATCTACCTCGCTCTCATGGCCGAGGCGTTCTTCGGCTACCTGCTGCCGTGGGGACAGATGTCGTACTGGGGAGCGCAGGTGATCATCTCGCTGTTCGGAGCGTTGCCGTTCGGCGTCGGCGAGGCGCTCGCACTGTGGATCCGGGGAGACTACGTCGTATCGGACGCGACGCTGAGCCGGTTCTACTCGCTGCACGTGGTCGGAATTCCCCTCGTTCTGCTCGGACTGATCGGCGCGCATCTGGTCGCGCTGCACGAGGTCGGCTCGAACAACCCCGACGGGGTGGAGATCAAGAAGAACAAGGACGCCGCCGGAATCCCGATGGACGGCATACCGTTCCATCCCTACTACACCGTCAAGGATCTCTGGGGTGTCGGGGTCTTCCTGGTGCTGTTCGCGCTCGTCGTCTTCTATGCGCCGGAGTTCGGCGGGTGGTTCCTCGAGAGCGCGAACTTCGTGCCGGCGAACCCGCTGCAGACGCCGGAGCACATTCTGCCGGTCTGGTATTTCACGCCGTACTACGCAATTCTGCGGGCCATCCCGGACAAGCTCACCGGTGTGATCGCGATGTTCGGGGCAGTGCTGATCTTCTTCGTCATTCCCTGGCTCGATCGTCACCCGGTGAAGTCCGCACGGTACCGGTCGAAGCTGTTCATGATGCTGCTGATCGTGTTCGCGGTGACGTTCCTCATTCTCGGCTGGCTCGGCACCGAGCCGCCCACGCCCGGGAAATCCGAACTCGGTCTGCGGCTGGGCGAACTGTACTTTTCGTTCTTCCTCATGCTGTGGGTGTACTCCAGAGAACGCGCGGCCGGTTTCAGCTACGGTCTGTTCGTCGCGCTCGTGGTACTGCTGCTGATTTTCGACTCCATTCGCTACGACGAAGCGAAGCAGGGATTGATGATGTGGAGTGCGTTGCTGCCGCTCGGATACTACGTGGTGTTCCTGTTGCTGCCCGTACATACGCGCCTCAACGATTCGAGCGTCGAGCCCGAGAGGGTGACGTCGTGAAGCGGTTGGTGGCGGCTGTGGTGCTGTCGGCGTGGGCGACAGCGGGTTGGAGCGCGGGTGGCGGTCTCGACCTCCTTTCCACGAGGGTCAATGTCGAGGACACGGCGTCACTGCAGCGTGGCGCCAGGATTTACGTGAACTACTGCCTCGGTTGCCACTCTCTCTCCTTCCTTCGCTATGAGCGCATGGGGCGGGACCTTGGCCTGAGCGCCGAGCAGGTGAGCGACAACCTCCTGTATGCGGCGGACAAGATCACGGCTCCCATGAGCATCGCGATGCGGGTCGACGACGCCCGGAAGTGGTTTGGGGTCGCGCCGCCGGATCTGTCGGTGATCTCGCGCGCCCGAGGCCCGGACTGGCTCTACTCGTACCTGACCACCTTCTATGCCGACGCGAACCCTTCGCGCCCGTTTGGCGTCAACAACGTGGTGTTCGAGGACGTCGGCATGCCGCATGCGCTGCTTCCGTTTCAGGGTCTGCAAACCTATGTCCGCGGGGAGACGCCGGAGGGCGCCACGCAGGTGCACGCCCTGGGTCTGACCCTGGACGGCGACGACATTCTCGTGCGCAAGAGCGCCACGATGCCGGACGGGAGTCATGTCCCGGTGGTGGACCGATTGACGGTCACCGAGCCCGGCGAGATGAGCCCGGGTGAGTATCGCAGTGCGATGCGGGATCTGGTGAATTTTCTCGTCTACGCGGGCGAGCCGTCCCAGCTCCAGCGTCAGGCGCTGGGGTTCTGGGTTGTCCTGTTTCTGGTCGTGCTTGCGTTGATACTGCGAGCCCTTTACAAGGAATACTGGAAGGACGTCCACTGACAACACGAATCGACGGTTCGATTCGACGTCTCCAGTCCAAGACACAAGACAGATGATTCATGAGGGACCCTGACTCGGCCCTGCTCGCCAACCGTCGTTCGGTCATGTCGCTGTACTCCGACCCGACGGATCCGGCGAGTCACGCGGTGCGTTTCGTGCTCGCCGAGAAGGCGATCAACGTCGAAATTCACCAGGTCACGATGGAGAACAAGCCCGAGGACCTGAACGATCTGAACCCCTACAGCGCGATCCTCACGCTCGTCGATCGCGACCTCGTGCTGTACGAACCTCAGATCATCATGGAGTACCTCGACGAACGTTTTCCGCATCCGCCGCTGATGCCGGTCGATCCGGTGGCGCGGGCCAGCAACCGGCTGTACCGGTATCGTCTTCAGCGCGACTTCTACGCGCTCGTCGACGATGTGGAGAGCCAGGACAAGGGTGTATCCAACCCGGCACGGAAGTGCCTGCGGGATCACCTCTCCACCCTGGCGCCGATCTTTGCTCAGAAGATGTTCTTCATGTCCGACGACTATTCGCTCGTCGATTGCTACCTCGCTCCCATCTTGTGGCGGCTTCCTGCCTACGGGGTGCGTCTTCCGGCGCATGCCAAGTCGCTGCAACGCTTCGCCGACCGAATTTTCGAGCGCGAAGCCTTCGCGCAGAGCCTGACCGAGGCGGAGCACGAGCTTCGGAGCGGCTGAGTTCGATGCGGATTCGGTCCGTGCCGAACACGAACGCGACTGCGCCGGCGACCGCGGGTCCGCGCTCCACCGCTGACTCGGGACGCACTCGCGACTGTGGACACCGCGTCGTCGTTCGGGTCATCGGCCGTGCGGCGGAGCGCCGACACCGGTTGCGGGTCGACCGGGTTCAGGGCATCGGCGGTGCCCGATACGCACCATGAGTTCGGACACGTTCGAGATGACGTCGAGCCGTCCGTACCTGCTCCGGGCCGTGTACGAGTGGATCGCCGACAACGACCTGACGCCGCAGATCGTCGTCGATGCGCAACAGGACCGGGTTCAGGTCCCGTCCGCGTACGTACGCGAGGGCAAGATCGTGCTCAATGTTTCACCCACCGCGGTGCGTGGGCTCGAGCTCGGCAACGAGTGGGTGGAATTCAGCGCCCGATTCGACGGCACCGCCTTCGACGTGGTGGTGCCGGTCGACGCCGTGCTCGCGATCATGGCGCGCGAGAACGGTACCGGGATGTCCTTTCCCGAACCGCGCGGTGACACGCCGCCCCCGGAGCCGCAGCGAACCCCGGAGCCGCAGCGAAGGCCTCATCTCAAGGTCGTCAAGTAACCGGCGGAAGCCGGGGTTGATCGAAGTCGTCGTCGGCGACATCACCCGACTCGCGTCTGCGAACGCGCCGGCCCACGAGCCGGGCGCGTGTCCGCGAGATCCCGAAACCGCATCCGCCCGGAGCCTCGGGCGGTCGACTCGGGCATCGAGCCTTCCCGCCGAGAAGCGGTCGGCGCGAATGGGAACGCCGACCCGATCCCGAATCACTCGATGTACTCCATGACTTTCACCACGCGTTTCACACCCGCCACGCGTCGGGCGATCTCCGTCGCCAGATCCGCCTCGTCTTGCCGGAGAAGCCCCATGAGGTAGACGATTCCCCGTTCGGTGACCACCTTGACGTGGACCGCGCGAACATTGTTTCTTGCCAGCAGCGCGATCTTGACCTTGCCGGTGAGCAGAGAATCGGCGGCCCGCGCCGCGAGGGTGCTCGGTGCCTGGAGCGCAATCTCGTTGTGGACGGCCCGCACCCCGCGTACGACGCGCGCGACTTCGACGATGCGCTTGCGCAGCGAATCGCCGGGCGCTTCGCCCGTCAACAGCACCAGACCGTTGTAGCTCGTGGCGTTGACGTGCGTCTGGTTCAGGATTCTCTCGTCTGCGAGTAGCGAGGAGAGTACGTTGAGCTCGATGATCTCGTCGTCGATGTACTTCCCCGGGGTACGTCGATCCTGCATGGTGATCCCGCCGACCGCGGTGCCGGTCGCCGCCGCTCCGAAGCAACCCTGGATCACGGGGACGACGAACAGACAGAAAGCGATTCCCGCCGCCTTGCAGACTCTCATGTTGCCGGCCCTCCGAATGGCGCGCTCATCATGCCACACCGCATGCCGAGCTCCCGCGCCGGTCCCGATTTTTCACCGGCAAGGATACTGACGAGGATTGCCTTGCCACGTGCCGAGTGCGCCGTCGCGCAGAGGCGGGCTCTCCCGGGATCCGGCCGACAACGTCATCCTGGATCTCCGTCCCGGGCGTCCGCCGCCGTGAATCGGCAGGGTATTGCGGCTAGGCTTCGAACGCATCGCGAACCCACTCGAATTCGGTGTGAGGTGGTCGTCCGTCAATTGCCACCACGTCGAATCTGCACGGGCGATCATCACCGATTCGTCTCGTCATGAGGAAATGCTCGGCCGTCGCGACCAGCCGCGCCCGCTTGCGCGCGTCGACGCTTTCCAGTCCACCTCCGAACCCGCGATTCGAACGCCGTCTCACCTCGATGAAGACAAGGGCGTCGGCATCGCGCATCACGAGGTCGATCTCGCCGCGCCGGCACCGGTAGTTTCGCGCGACGAGCGCGAGTCCCCGCCGGGTGAGAAAGCCTTCCGCAAGCCGTTCCGCGTCCTGTCCGACCGCTCTCGGGCTATCGGACCGGCGATGGGGTCGATCGTTCAACGCCGGCACCACCGGTGACGTAGGGAGCAGGCGCGCCGTCGACGAACCTCGCCCACTCGAGCCTGCGCGAAATGCGGTGATTGGCGCCCACGGACAATCGACCGGAATGCCCGGCGATGCTGGCGAGCCGATCGCCGGCGATGCGTCGCAGGCCCATCGCGAGCCGGTATGCATCGGCGCCGAAGGCGTAGAGCCGCAGGAGCGGCGTGGCATGAACGAGCATCGTGGCGTCGAGCTGTTCGCGCAGCAGCCGGTCCGCCTCGGTCGGCGCGATCAGCCATGGCATGTCTCCGAACACGATTCCGTCGAGATCGCGATCGTTGATCGGATCCTGGACGCCGGACCACACGTGGGAGGTGGCGTACACCGGCAGGTCCGCCCCGTGGTGGAATGCAAGCTGGGGCATGAGCTGACGAGCGTCGGCGGCAAACGCGGCCGTGAACACGAAGTCGACGTCCTGCCGAAGGCGTGGTTCGTGTTCCACCTTGCGCCCGATGACACGGGCCATGTCGCGCGCGCGTTCCCGGCTGCGCACCACGCCGAGCGCGGCTGCGATCGGGGCGCCGACCTCCGGCGCATCCGGGGGCAGCACGCGATGATCGAGCAGTACGCCCCCGAGTCGTTCCCACTCTTCGGCGAATGCCCGTTGGACGCGATCGCCCCACGCTCCCTCTCGGGTCAGTGCGACCGCATTCGACAGTCCGCCGATCCAGGCCTGCTCGGCGACCTGCCGCGCTTCCGCCTCGGGCATGAGCGTGAAGTGGTAGGCCTCCGGCACCGTCTGGTCCCGCCCGCAGCGCCGGGCGTCTTCCGGTGCGGAGGGCGGGTCGTCCTCCACCTCGTTCAGTACAAGGGTCGTGACGAGCGGCGTGTCACCGCAGACCAGCGATGTCACCGCACCGCGTCGAAGCGGACCCACCACGAAGTCCGCACCCTCTTCGACCGCTCGCGCGTAGACGACTTCAATCGCCTCGAATGACGTGTCGTGGAGGGAGATGGCGGGTCGTCGGGCGTTTGCCGAGTCCGCATACCATGCGGCGAGAAAACCGTCTCGAGTCGCGTCGGCGGCTTCGGCGAAGTCGCCGTGAAACGGCAGCAGCAGGGCCAGCCTCGTCGGCCGACCCACCGATGCACGTATCGAGCCGAGCATCGCGGCGACGATTTCGCCGGTCGCCGGATGGCCGGGGAAGTTTGCCCGCCACTGCGCCAGCGCACGCTCGAGGGCGGCGGGAGACGATTGATGCTCGTCGGAGATCGCCGCGAGGCGAAGCCAGCCGGCCAGTGGCCCGGTCGCCACAGGCAGCTCCGGCTCTCGCCGGTCGCGGTCGACACGAATGAGCGCATCCCACAGGGCGCTGCGGTTGGTCGCTCGCCGCGTGTCGTCGACGAGCACCGTCTCGAGCGCGACTCGTTCGCGCACCGCGTCCATCCAACGCCCGGCATCTTCGTAGGCACGCGCCCGAAGCAGGTGAAATTTCGGGACGGATTCCGCACCGAAACGGGCCGCCGGGTACTGTGACAGCAGCTCGATGGTTCGAGTCGGCGCGCCCTGGCGCAGCGCAACGTCCGCCGCCATCAGATCGCGTCTCGGCACCAGCTCGTCGGAGAGAGCCTGGCCGGCAAGTTCATCCAGGAGCTGGGATGCCCGGTCCGTGTGTCCGATGCCGAGAAACAGTGCGACGGCCTTCAGCACCAGATTGTGGGCCACCGCTCCGCGCGCGTTGCGCGACAGCGCGATGTACTCATCCGCCGCTTGCGCATACCGCTCTTCGGCGATGAGCTCGAGGGCCGCGGTTTCCGGTACGGCCTCGACCGTCTCACGCACCGGCTGCCGGCTCTGGCACGCCGCGAGCGCGAGGACCGCCGTCACCAGGACAAGGAAGAGCTTCATCGCAACGTCCGGACCGCCTCGCCATCTCCGCGCGTAGTGGTGACGAAATCTCGCCGGCCTCGCCTCGGGGCGAGGCATCTCCTCCATTGGCGCCATCGCATCGGCGCCGGCTCGAGGCGCGGCTCGACCACGCTCGGCCGGGTTCTCGCCAGCGGAAACGATTCTGAAGCATTCGTACCGACCGAGCCAGCCCGTCCCCAGCCCGTCCCCGGCCGGACACGCCGATTCGCATCGGCGCGCCGCTCCGCGTCCTGCACGGACACCGGGCTCGGCCAAGGCCGGTGGCGGGCTACGCTACACTGCGTGCGAACACTGTCGCGGCGGAGACTACGGACTTGGCGGCGCATGGAACGCACGGCGTGCTGTACGTGGTCGCGACACCAATCGGGAACCTCGACGATCTGTCCGGGCGCGCGTGCACCGTATTGCGCGAGGTGGACACCGTGCTCGCCGAAGATACCCGGCGCACGAGGAAGCTGTTCCATCGCCACGCAATCCCGACCCCGACTCGCCCCTTCCACGAACACAACGAACGCGAGCAGACCTCGCGGGTCCTCGCGTGGTTGCTGGAGGGCAAGCGCTTCGCTCTCGTCAGCGACGCCGGAACGCCGCTCGTGAGCGATCCGGGATACGTGCTGGTGCGCGAGGCGCGAGCCCATGGGGTCGCGGTGCACTGCGTGCCCGGTCCGTGTGCGGTCACCGCGGCGCTCAGCGTGTCGGGACTCCCCACCGACCGGTTTGCCTTCGAAGGGTTTCTGCCCGCTCGTCATTCGAGACGACTGCATGCGCTCGGGAAACTGGCGGATGAGCCGCGGACGATGGTGTTCTACGAGGCGCCGCATCGAATCGTGGACGCGCTGGCCGATTTCTGCGCGGCATTCGGGGAGGACCGGGAGGCGGTGATCGCCCGCGAGCTCACCAAGCGATTCGAATCGGTCGTCAGGGGTCGGTTCGGAGATTTGCTGGCTCAGGCTCGCGACGGTCGTATCCCGGCCAGGGGCGAGATCGTGGTGGTGGTGTGCGGGAGCGAGGCGTCGCCCGACGACGAGGAAGCGACGGATGCGATGCTCCGCGCCATGCTCGACGAAGGCGTCGCGGTGAAACAGACCGCGGCGGTGGCGGCCCGCCTGACCGGACGACCGCGGAACCTGCTGTATCGCCGTGCGCTGGCGCTGGAGGCAACGCGCACCCGCCGGTGACGGTGTCCACCCGTGGCGCCCTTGCGGTGGAGATTTCCGCCCGGCGGAGCCGGCGACTCCCGTGGTCATCCCCCGGGAACGAAAACGGGCAACCGCACTCGCGGCGACCGGACCGCCGCGAACGCTCGACGCAACGCACCGGCGGTTGGTCTCGAGGGCGGCGGCATCTCCGTCCCGGCCTTGCAAGACAACGCCCTCGTGTCACACTGTGCCGCGCGGGAGTCGACCGGGCAGTCGCCGTCTCGATGCGAGGCGGAGGAAAGTCCGGGCTCCGCAGGGCAGGGTGCCAGGTAACGCCTGGGGGGCGCGAGCCCACGGAAAGTGCCACAGAAAACAGACCGCCTCGAGCCCGCGCGTCAGCGCGGCGCATGTCCGCAAGGACACGAGGCAAGGGTGAAAAGGTGCGGTAAGAGCGCACCGCGCCGGTGGCAACATCGGTGGCAGGGCAAACCCCACCCGGAGCAAGACCAAATAGGGGGGCATGTCGCGAGGCGACGAGGTGCGGCCCGCACCGCTCCCGGGTAGGTCGCTACAGGCGCACGGCGACGTGCGTCGCAGATGAATGGCTGCCTTCGACAGAACCCGGCTTACAGGTCGGCTCCCGCATCACCCCTGTCGAACCGCACCCCCTCGCCGGCTCCGTCCCCGCCCTGGAAGTCGGGGAGTTCCGCCGGACGGCATGCCCCTTCGTCGGCCCGGCGATTCCATGCCGCCGACACGTTGTCCGGCGGTGGTGGGTCCCGGTGGATCGATTCGAATCCGCCTCTTGTCCGAGCAGGATCGGAAGAGATGACATCATTTTCTTGTTATTTCTCATTAGCTACATGAAACTAATTCTATAATTTATTGAATTTACGTTATTATTCTTTCGATCTCCGAGAACACCCATTCACGCTGGTGCGAGTCATCCTCCGAAATCATATGGTTATGGTGGGATTCCAAGTTGAATTTTCTTGAATTTCTGCGTTCGAATGGGCTAGGGTGGTTCAAAGTGTAATCCTCGGCTGCGAGGACTCCAGTGTTTCGCGGCAACTATCAACTGACCATGGACGCCAAGGGCAGGCTCGCGGTGCCGAAGAAGTACCGCGACGGCCTCGAGGCGGGTTCCGGTCTGAAGATGGTCGTGACCACCGGTCAGTACGAGGACTGCCTGGTGGTGTATCCGCTTCCGGAATGGCAGCGGATCGAGGAGCGGCTGCGCCAGCATCCGGATCTGAAGCCGGAGGCGGACGACGAGGCCAGAGCCAAGGCCGAGTGGACGAGCCGCCTTGTCATCGGCAACGCCACCGACTGCGACATCGATTCGCATGGCCGCCTGCTGATCCCGCCGACGCTTCGCAAGCACGCCGACCTCGAGAAACAGGTTCGAATGGTCGGCCAGACCGAAAAATTCGAGCTGTGGGACGAGTCGAAATGGCACGCCCGCAGCGCCGAAGAGTTCGCCCGCAACAAGGACAGGATTCGTCAGGCGCGAAGCAACTGGTCCGCACCGGAGACACCCTCGTGAGCGGACCGCCGGAGGCGTTTCGCTCTCTGATCCGCTGACCTTGGATCACTGCATTGAACAGTGTCGAACCACGTCCCCGTCATGCTCGAGGAAGTCGTCGCAGCGGTCGCTCCGCGTGCGCAAGGACGCTACGTCGACTGCACGTTCGGGCGCGGCGGACACCTGCGGGCGGTGCTCGACCGAATCGGCCCGTCCGGCCGCGCACTGGCCATCGATCGGGACCCCCAGGCGGTGGCGGCCGCTCGCGAACTCGCCCGTTCCGATCCGCGCGTTTCGGTGCACCACGTCCGGTTCGGCGAGGTCGGTGCGTGTGTGCGAGCCGCCGGTCTGGCCGGGGGCGTGGACGCGGTCATGATGGACCTCGGAGTTTCCTCCCCCCAGCTCGATCAACCGGATCGTGGATTCAGCTTCCTGAACGACGGTCCGCTGGACATGCGCATGGATCCCGGCGCCGGTGCGTCTGCCGCCGAATGGCTCGCGAGCGCTCCGGAGCGGGAGATCGAGCGGGTGCTGCGCGAGTTCGGGGAAGAGCGCGCGGCACGGCGTATCGCCCGCGCCATCGTGGCGGAGCGCCGGCGCGGCGCTCCGATCGCGAGCACGCGGCGGCTGGCGGCCATCGTCGCGGGCGCGGCGCGGGGGCGTGGTGGTCGTACCCGCGTGCATCCGGCGACCCGCACGTTTCAGGCGATTCGCGTGCACGTCAACGAAGAGCTGGCCGAGCTCGAACGGGCGCTCGCGGCGATACCGGAGTTGCTCGCTCCGGGCGGACGGCTCGTCGTGCTCGCCTTCCACTCCCTCGAAGATCGCATGGTGAAGCGTTTCATGAGAGGTGACGACAGCGCTTGCGCACGACTTCGTCACCTGCCCATCGCGGGGCGGGTGCGCCCCACCGGCGCCATGACCCCGCTCATGCCTGCCCGGCGTGCGCATCAGCGCGAGATCGCCGCGAACCCGAGAGCGCGAAGCGCGGTCCTGCGGGTCGCGGAACGGAGACGATGATGCGGGACGCGATCGTCACCTCGGTCCTGCTGCTCGCGGTCATCGCGAGTGCGGTGGCGGTCGTGCGCACGCACCACGAGCGCCGGAGCCTGTTCGTCGAGCTCGACGAGGCCGAGGCCCGGCGGGATCGACTCCAGGTCGAGTGGGGCCGGCTCCAGATCGAGCAGAGCACCTGGGCCGCAAGCGACCGGATCGAGCGGGTGGCGGCGGAGAAGTTGAATCTCCAGCTTTCCCGTGCCGGGGCGACGGTGCTCGTCGCCGCCGAACGAGGAGATTGAACGATGAACGTCGGCGAAATTCTCGGCAAGCCAATCCTGCACCGGCAAAGGGTCGTGGCGGCGTGCGTGATCCTGCTCGCGGCCGGACTGATCTGGCGCGTGGTCGATCTGCAGCTCAATCACAACGCGTTCCTCACCGAAGAGGGCGATGCGCGTCACCTGCGCATCGAGAAGATCCCGGCTCATCGCGGAATGCTCCTCGATCGCAACGGCGAGCCGCTTGCGGTCAGCACCCCGCTCGCGTCGATCTGGGTCAACCCCAGCAAGCTGGCGAGCGCTCGACCCGCGTGGCCGGCGCTCGAACAGGTGCTCGCCCTCGAGCCCGGCACCCTCGAGCAGGTGACGGAAGAACGCGCCGACCGCGAATTCGCCTACCTGCGCCGCCACGTCGATCCGTCCGTCGCCGAAGCGGTGGACTCGCTGGAGGTGGACGGGGTTCACCTGAAACCCGAGTACCGGCGCTACTACCCGATGGGTGCGGCGGCCAGCCACGTCCTCGGGTTCACGGGCATCGACGATGCCGGCCAGGAAGGCCTCGAGCTCGCATTCGACGACCTCCTGTCCGGCGAAGCCGGTGCGCGGCGGGTGATCAAGGACCGGTTGGGGCGGATCGTGGAGAAGCTGGAGCGGATCCGCCCCGCGCGTCCGGGACGCGACGTGGTTCTGAGCATCGACCGGCGAATCCAGTCTCTCGCGTATCGGGCGCTGCGCCGGGCGGTGCAGCAGCATCGCGCCCGCGCCGGCTCCGCGGTGGTGCTCGACGCTCGCAGCGGCGAGGTCCTCGCGGCCGTCAACCTGCCGTCGTTCAATCCGAACGATCGCGGGGATCGCTCGAGTCCGCGCTTCCGCAACCGCGCCGTCACCGACCTGCTGGAGCCCGGTTCGACGATCAAGCCGTTCACGGTCGCCGCGGCGCTCGAGGCGGAAAGCGTCCGGCCGGACACGGTTCTCGATACGCGGCCGGGTTCCCTGAAGGTCGGCCGGCACATCGTCTGGGACGTGCGGAATTTCGGCGTCATCGACGTCCGCAAGGTCATCAAGAAGTCGAGCAACGTGGGTGCCGGAATGATCGCGCTCGACCTGCATCCCGCCGATCTCTGGCAGATGTTCCACCGGGTCGGCTTCGGGACCTCGACCGGGAGCGGCTTCCCCGGCGAGGGGAAAGGCACGCTGACCGACTTCGTCGACTGGGGCGAGATCCACCGCGTCACCCTGTCGTTCGGATACGGACTCTCCGCCACCCCGCTGCAGATGGCTCGGGCCTACGCCGCATTCGGCAACGGCGGTGTGCTGCCGAACGTCAGCTTCGTCCGGACCGAGGAGGAATCCCCCACGACGCGGGCGATGCCGGGCGCCGTCGCCGCCCAGGTTCTGGCGATGCTCGAGGAAGTGGTGGAGCCGGGCGGCACCGGGCGCCGGGCGCGGGTCGCCGGCTACCGCGTCGGGGGGAAGACCGGTACGACGAGAAAGGCGCAAGCCGGCGGCTACAGCGAGGACCGCTATCACTCCGCATTCGCCGGACTGGCGCCGATGAGCGATCCCAGGCTCTCCGTGGTGGTCGTCATCGACGAACCCGGGGGCGAGGAATACTACGGCGCCGCGGTTGCGGCGCCCGTGTTCTCGGACATCGTGGAAGGTTCGCTGCGGGTGCTCGGAATCGCTCCCGACGATCCGGAAATGACTCCGAGCCCGGTGATCAGTATCGCGGCCGCGCCGTCCGAGCGAAGCCCGGAGAGGGCGCCGTGACAGTGTCCGCTCGCGAAACGTCCGCCGGCCCGAGCCTTCGGGTGCTCCTGGAGGGGTACGCGTCAATCCCCTCCGCACTGGACCGGGTGGTGACGGCGGTGTGCGACGACAGCCGCACGGTTTCACCCGGGGCGCTGTTCTTCGCACGCCGGGGCCGGCGGGTCGATGCGAGGCGGTTCGTCGACGACGCGATCGAGTCCGGCGCGGCGGCCGTCGTCATCGAGGGTGGACCGACGTCGGTACGGCACCACGCCGGGGCCGTGAGGGTCAGGATCCCGGAGGTCTCGGGCGCAATCGGACATGCCGCATCGCGCTTCTACGGAGACCCTTCGAAGCGTCTGTCCGTCGCGGCGGTGACCGGAACGAACGGCAAGACGAGCGTGGCCCATCTCGCGGCGCGGGCTTGCGGCGATCGCTGCGCGGTGATGGGCACGCTGGGCGCCGGTCCCCTGGATCGGCTGGAAGCCGTGTCTCTCACGACTCCGGGCCCGATCGAGATTCATCGCCGGCTTGCGGCACTGGGGGACGCAGGATTCGACACGCTCGTCATGGAAGTCTCGTCGCATGCACTCGACCAGCGTCGCATCGAGGCGGTCGACGTCGACACCGCCGCATTCACCAACCTCAGCCGCGATCACCTCGACTACCACCCCGACATGGATGCCTATGCGCGGGCCAAGGGGTCGTTGTTCGACGTGGCGGGTCTCGAGCACGCGGTGGTCAATGCCGACGATCCGTTCGGTCGGACTCTGCTCGGCTCGATCGAGCCCGGCATCGAGTCGGTCGCTCTGACGCTCGCGCACGAGCCGCCGCCGGCGGTCTCCGCGCCGTGCGTCCGTGCCCGCATCACCGGGGAAGGGCACGGGTTGTCGCTCGACGTCGCATCCCCATGGGGCAGCGGATTGCTGTCGACCCGCCTCCTCGGCCGGTTCAACGCGTACAACCTGCTCGCGGCGATCGCCATCGCGTGCCTGCACGGGCATCGGTTCCGCACCGTGCTCCGGCGCCTGCACGGCGCCGAGCCGATCGCGGGCCGAATGCAGCGCCTTGGAGGCGGTACGCGGCCGCTGGTCATCGTCGACTACTCCCACACTCCTGGTGCCCTGCGCAGTGCGCTGGCCGCGCTCCGGGCGCGGTGCGAGGGAGACCTGTGGTGCGTGTTCGGCTGCGGCGGCGAACGGGATCGCGGCAAGCGGCGGCAGATGGCGCAAGCGGCGCAAGGGGGCGCCGACCGAATCATCGTCACCGACGACAACCCCCGAGGCGAGGACGGAGACGCGATCGTCGCGGACATCGTGGAGGGGTTCGCCCGCCCCGACGAGGTGGAGGTCGAACGGGATCGCGGCCGTGCGATCAGTCGGGCGATTGCCGGCGCGCGGGCAACCGACGTCGTCCTGATCGCGGGCAAGGGGCACGAGCTCTACCAGGAACGAAACGGCATCAGGTCGCCCTTCAGCGATGTCGCGGCAGCGCGGCGCGCACTGGAGGACCGGGGGTGATTCGCATGCGCCTCGGCGAGGCGGCCGCGGCGCTCGGTCTGCGCGCCGAGGGCGACGACGTGGTGTTCGAAGGCGTCAGCACCGACTCGCGCACCACTGCGCCCGGGGTCTTGTTCGTCGCGGTGCGCGGCCCGAACTTCGACGGACACGACTTCGTCGGCGAAGCCGGGGCGCGCGGCGCGGCCGCGGCCCTCGTGGAGCGCAGGCCCGACGCCTCCATTCCCTTCGTTCTCGCACGGGATTCGGTGCACGCCCTCGGCCAGCTCGCCGCCGGGTGGAGACGCCGCTTTCCCAATCTCCTCCTGATCGGCGTCACCGGCAGCAACGGCAAGACCACGGTCAAGGAAATGGTCGCCGCGATCTTTCGCACCCTGGGCCCGGTGGCCGCGACCCGGGGAAACCTCAACAACGAGATCGGCGTTCCGCTCACGCTTTGCGAACTCGATGCCGAGCACCGTGCCTCGGTGGTCGAACTCGGGGCGAACCATCGCGGGGAGATCGCGGCGCTCACCACGATGGCCCGGCCCGCGGTCGGAATCATCACCCAATGCGCACCGGCGCATCTCGAAGGATTCGGGAGCATCGAAGGGGTCGCGCGCGCAAAGGGGGAGCTGTTCGAACACATGCCGGACGATGCCGTGGCGGTCGTCAATGCGGATGACCCGTACGCCGATCTGTGGCGGGGCCTCGCGCGGCCCCGCCGCTGCATGTCGTTCGGCGCCGGCGCCGATGCGGATGTCAGGGTGCGAACCGCGGCGGGCCGGGGGAGCGAGCGCGTGTCGCTGGATACACCGGCGGGGAGCGTGGATCTCGATCTGGCGCTGCCCGGCGTGCACAACGCGTTCAACGCCGGTGCGGCGGCAGCGGCCGCGATCGCCGCGGGGGTGGGCCTCGGCGCGATTCGCGCCGGTCTCGCCACCGTGCGGCCGGCCCGGGGACGTCTGGAGTCGAAGCGCGGCCCGCGGGGCGCGGAGATCATCGACGACACCTACAACGCGAATCCCGTCTCCCTCCAGGCCGGACTGCGGGTACTGCGGGAGAAGCCCGCGCCGCGCTGGCTCGTGCTCGGCGACATGGCCGAGCTCGGCTCCGACGGGGCGAGTCTGCACGCGCAAGCGGGCCGCCACGCGAAATGCCACGGGGTGGACCGCCTCATGGTGGTCGGCGAGCTCAGCGTCGAGGCCGCCCGGGCCTTCGGGGATGGCGCAACCCATTTCGACGACTGCGCCGCGCTGGTCGATCGGTTGCGCGACGAGCTTCCCGACGGGGCGACGGTGCTCGTCAAGGGGTCGCGCTCGATGGCGATGGAGCGTGTGGTCGAGGCGATCGCGGAGAGGGCGCACTGATGCTGCTCGCGCTGACCGAATGGCTGGCCGCGGCGCACAGCGGGTTCCACGTCTTTCAGTACCTGACGCTGCGCGCCATCCTCGGAGCGCTGACCGCGCTCGTGATCTCCCTCATCGTCGGGCCCTTCGTGATTCGCCACCTTTCCCGATCGCGCATCGGTCAGACGGTGCGCGACGACGGCCCGCAATCTCATCTCGCCAAGACCGGCACGCCGACGATGGGCGGGGCCCTCATCCTCATCGCGGTGACCGCAAGCACGCTGTTCTGGGCCGATCTCGCGAATCGGTTCGTGTGGGTGGTGCTGCTCGTGACCCTGCTGTTCGGGGCCATCGGCTGGGCCGACGACTACCGCAAGCTCGTGCGCGGCGATCCGAAGGGCCTGCCGGCCCGGCACAAGTACTTCTGGCAGTCGGCGGTCGGCCTCGCCTGCGCCGTCTTTCTCTATCACACCGCGCAATTGCCGGTCGAAACCCAGCTCATCGTCCCGTTCTTCAAGAACGCCGTGTTCGACCTCGGCTGGGGGTACGTGGTGCTCACGTACTTAGTCATCGTGGGCACGAGCAACGCGGTGAACCTCACCGACGGCCTCGACGGCCTCGCGATCCTCCCCACCGTGATGGTGGCGGGCGCGCTCGGGATATTCGCCTACGTCATCGGCCATGCGAACTTCTCGGGCTACCTCGGCTTTCCGTACATCTCCGGAGTCGGCGAGATCGTCGTCCTGTGCGGCTCGATCGTGGGGGCCGGGCTCGGATTCCTGTGGTTCAACACCTATCCCGCACAGGTCTTCATGGGCGATGTCGGCGCCCTCGCGCTCGGTGCGGCGCTGGGAGTCATCGCCGTCCTCGCCCGTCAGGAACTCGTGCTGCTGATCATGGGCGGCGTGTTCGTGATGGAGACGCTGTCCGTCATCCTCCAGGTCGCGTCGTTCAAGCTCACCGGGAAGCGCCTGTTCCGCATGGCGCCGCTGCACCACCACTTCGAGCTGAAGGGCTGGCCCGAGCCGCGGGTCATCGTCCGGTTCTGGCTCATCACCGTGGTCCTGGTCCTGGTCGGACTGTCGACTCTGAAAATCCGGTGAGCACGGGATGACTCCGCATCGGAACATCGAGTCCGGCCCGCCGCGGCGGGCGTGCGCTTCGTGGTCCGCCGGCCACGTGCTCGTCGTCGGTCTGGGGGTGACGGGAGCGTCGTGCGTGCGCCATCTCGCAAGCTCGGGCCGCACCGTCGTTGCGGTGGACTCTCGCGAGCGCCCTCCGTACCGCGCCGCGATCGAATCGGAGTTTCCCGAGGTCGAGATCCGGTGCGGCGAGTTCGACGCGTCGATGTTCGACCACGCAACCGAGATCGTCGTCAGTCCGGGCGTATCGGTGCGCGAGCCGGTGCTGCGCTCGGCCGCCGCTCGGGGCGTTTCGATCGTCGGCGACATCGAGCTCTTCGCCCGAGCGGCGGATGCGCCGGTCGTCGCCATCACCGGCTCCAACGGCAAGAGCACCGTCACCTCGCTGGTCGCGGCCATGGCCCGCCGCCACGGCCTGCGGGTGGGAAGCGGGGGGAATCTGGGGCCGCCGGCGCTGTCGCTGCTCGGACAGGACCACGAGCTGTACGTGCTGGAGCTGTCGAGCTTCCAGCTCGAGACGACCAGCGAACTCGGTCCCGCCGCCGCCACGGTGTTGAACCTCAGCGCCGACCACATGGACCGCTACGACAGCTTCGACGCGTATGTCGCGGCCAAGGGCCGGGTGATCGGCAGCGACACGGTGGTGGTCGCGAATCTCGACGACGCGACCGCGGCGCGGCTCGGCGGCGACCGGTGCGAGAGGATTGGATTCAGCCTGTCGGCCCACCCGGACGCGCGGTGGCATGTCGAGGCACACGGACAGGATCGGGTGATCGTGCGCGGCGGCGAGCCGGTCCTGCCGCTCGCGGCGGTTCCGCTCGCCGGCATGCACAACGTTGCGAACGTGCTCGCGGCATTCGCTCTGGGCGACGCGATCGGGCTCGACGTCGGCGCGATGTCGTCGGCCGTCGAGGCCTTCGCGGGGCTGCCGCATCGTTGCGAACCGATCGCCACCATCGGTGGAGTGCGGTGGATCAACGACTCCAAGGGCACGAACGTCGGCGCGACGTCGGCCGCGATCGAAGGCATCGGCGCGCGCGGTCCGGTGGTGCTGATCGCCGGAGGAGTCGCAAAGGGCGCGGACTTCTCCCCCCTGCGGGCGCCTGCGCGCCGCCACGTGCGCTGCGCGGTGCTCATCGGGCGCGATGCCGACCGCCTGGAGGCGGTGCTCGGGCGGTGCACCGAGGTGCGGCGCGCGCGGGACTTCGAGACCGCGATGGACATCGCGGCGGGCGCCGCCCGCGAGGGCGACAGCGTTCTGTTCTCGCCCGCGTGCGCGAGCTTCGACATGTTCGCCAACTTCGAAGCACGCGGCGAGGCGTTTCGGCGTCTGGTGCGCGCGAGGTGCCCGACGTGAGCGAGACGAGCGGACCCCAGGCATTGCCGCGCGAGCTGGCCATCGACCGCACGGCGTTCGCCTGGCGCTACGACGTCGTGCTCATCGGCGTGGTGCTGGCGCTGCTCGGAATCGGCCTGGTCATGGTGGCGTCGGCGTCCACGTCGATCGCGGAGCGGACCTGGGGCGATCCGCTCGCCTACTTCTGGCGCCAGTGCGCGCACGTCGTGGCGGCGGCGGCCGCGCTGTTGTTCGCAGTGCGCCTTCCGGTCCGGCACTGGGAGCGCGCCGGACCCGCCCTGATGGTCCTGTCGGTGGTGCTGCTCGTCCTCGTGCTGGTTCCCGGCATCGGACGCGAGGTCAACGGCAGCTCGCGATGGCTCGGGTTCGGTGCGTTCAACATGCAGCCTTCGGAGTTCGCGAAACTCTTCTTCATCCTGTACCTCGCGGGCGACATCGTGCGCCGCGAGGAAAAGATCAGGCTCGCGCGCTTCGGCGTTCTGCGTCCGCTCACCGTGCTGGTGGTGGTCTCGGTGCTGTTGTTTCTGGAACCGGACCACGGTGCGATCTTCGTCCTCTCGGCCACGGTGTTCGCCATGCTCTTCCTGGCCGGAGTCCCCATGACCCGGTACGCGGCACTGTCGGTCACCGCCGCGGTCGCGCTGGCCGGCGCCGTGCTCGTGCACAAGGAATACGTCATCCATCGCCTGACGTCGTTCATGGATCCGTTCGCCGATCCATGGGGAACCGGATTCCAGCTCACGCAGTCGCTCATCGCGATCGGCCGCGGCGGCTGGCTTGGCGTGGGGCTGGGGGAAGGCGTGCAGAAGCTGTTCTACCTGCCGGAGGCGCATACCGACTTCCTGTTCGCGGTGCTTGCCGAGGAATTCGGTCTCCTCGGCACCGTGACCATCGTGGGGCTGTACACGTTCGTGGTGCTTCGCTCGCTGTCGATCGGCCGGCGGGCCGAGACGACGCAGTCCTGGTTCGAGGCATTCGCCGCCTACGGAATCGGCCTGCTGCTCGGGATGCACGCGTTCGTCAACATCGGGGTGAACATCGGGATCCTGCCGACCAAGGGACTCACCCTGCCGCTGATGAGCTACGGCGGGTCGAGCCTGGTGGTGAGCGCCCTCGGCATCGGCCTGCTGCTGCGGATCGACCACGAGCGGCGGATTGCGCGACGCGGGCTGGCGCCATGACGAGGCTGCTCGTGGTCGCGGCCGGTACCGGCGGGCATGTCTACCCGGCGCTCGCGGTTGCCGAACGGCTGCGGTCGCTGGGAGTCGACGTCTCGTGGCTGGGCACCGCGGTGGGGATCGAATCCCGACTCGTGCCCGCGGCCGGATTCCCGTTCCACGTGTCGAAGGTGGCGGGACTGCGCGGGAAGGGTCTCGCCCGGTGGCTGGCCGCGCCTGTCCTGCTCGCGCGATCGGCACTGCGGGCGATCGCGATCCTCGCTCGGGTGCGTCCGCACGTGGTGCTCGGCATGGGCGGCTACGGCGCCGGGCCCGGAGGTCTGATGGCGCGTGCGTTCGGGATCCCGCTCGTCATTCACGAGCAGAACGCGATACCCGGATTCACGAACCGGGTTCTCGCCCGGTTCGCAACCTGTGTCCTGGAGGCGTTCCCCGAGACCTTTGCCAGCCGGAGACACGCGATTCATACCGGAAATCCGGTGCGCGAGGCACTCGCCCGCAGCCCGTCGCCGGAGACGCGGCTGGCCGGCCGCGGAGGTCGTCTCAGGGTGCTGGTCGTCGGTGGCAGCCAGGGGGCGCGCGCCCTCAACGAAGTGGTTCCGAGAGCGCTTGCAACCGGCTCCCTCGGCGCCGGGGTCACGGTACGCCACCAGTGCGGCATCGCGAACGTCGAGGCGACGCGGGCCGGCTACGCCGCTGCGGGCGTCGACGCGGAGATCAGCGGATACATCGAGGACATGGGCGCGGCCTACGCATGGACCGACGTCGCAGTGTGCCGGGCCGGCGCCATGACCGTCGCCGAGCTCGCGGCGGCGGGGGTGGCGTCCATCCTCGTGCCCTTTCCGTACGCGACCGACGACCACCAGTCCCGCAACGCACGCCACCTCGCCGACCGCGGCGCCGCCGTGGTGCTCGCGGAGTCGGGCCTCGACGCGGACTCGTTGGCCGCGGTCCTCGGTTCGCTCGACGAGGATCGGCGGCGCGTGGAATCGATGTCGCGGGCCGCATACGACACCGCGGTTCGCGACGCGACGCAACGCGTCGCGGCCCGATGCCTGGAGGTGGCTCGTGTCTGAGCCTGCGTTCCGCCCCGCGAACCTCGCCAACCGCCATGCCGGCATGCGTCGCGTGCGTCGTGTTCATTTCGTCGGCATCGGCGGCGCGGGGATGGGCGGCATCGCGGAGGTGCTGCACACCCTCGGCCTCGACGTCTCTGGATCGGACTGCGCGGACGGCGCGATGACCGCTCGGCTGCGCGGGCTCGGCGTGCACGTGGACATCGGCCATGACGAAGCGTACGTCGCCGGCGCCGAGGTCGTCGTGGTGTCGGCCGCAATCGCCGAGGACAACCCCGAGGTGGTCGAGGCGCGGCGCCGGCATCTTCCGGTGGTATCGCGCGCGCAGATGCTCGCCGAGCTCATGCGCTTTCGATACAGCATCGCGGTGGCGGGCACCCACGGCAAGACCACCACCACGAGTCTCGTCGCCAGCCTGCTCGCCGCGGGCGGACTCGATCCGACGTTCGTCATCGGCGGCCGCCTCCTCGGCGCCGGCACCAACGCGAGACTGGGGGCGGGCGAGTACCTGGTGGCGGAGGCCGACGAGAGCGACGCTTCGTTCCTCCTCCTGCATCCCATCATCGCGGTCGTCACCAACATCGACTCCGACCACATGGCAACCTACGGCGGCGACTTCGAACGATTGCGCGCCGCCTATCTCGAGTTCCTGCATCGGCTGCCCTTCTACGGGCTCGCGGTGGCCTGCGCCGACGACCGGCATGTGCGCGAAACGTTGCCGTCGGTGGCCAGATCGGTCGTGACCTACGGGTTCGAGTCCGATGCGGACGTGGTCGCGACCGACGTCGTCGCGGACGGCCCGCGGATGCGTTTCACGGTCACGGGGACCGGGCTCGACACGTCGATCGACCTGATACTGAACCTTCCGGGCCGCCACAACGTCCTCAACGCGCTGGCGGCAATCGCGGTGGCGCGAGAGCTCCACGTGTCCGAAACGGACATCGCGAACGCGTTCGAATCGTTCCAGGGAATCGGCCGGCGTCTCCAGGTCATCGCCGCCGTCGAGATCGCAGGCCGGCCGATCACCGTCATCGACGACTACGCCCACCATCCGCGCGAGATTGCGGCCACCCTCGAAGCGGTGCGGGCCGGCTGGCCGCGGCGCCGGCTGGTGGTGTTCTTCCAGCCCCATCGCTACTCGAGGACGCGGGACCTCCTCGACGATTTCGCGGCGGTGCTGTGCGACCTGGACGTGCTCGTGATCCTGGAGGTCTATCCGGCCGGGGAGTCGCCGATCAGCGTCGCCGACGGTCGCGCGCTGTGCCGCGCAATCCGGGCGCGCGGGCGGGTCGATCCCGTGTTCGCGGAAAGGGTGTCGGATCTCGAGAGTCTCGCCCTGGACCTGGTGCGGCCCGGCGACGTGGTGCTCACCCTCGGCGCCGGCGACATCGGTGCGGCCCCGGCGGCGATCGCCCGGGTGCTGGGGTCGTTTCGGGCGGAGGCCGTGTCGTGATGTGTCCGCCGAGCGTGCAATGTGCCGGAGGAACGCGGCGCGTCGTCGGTGTGGCCCCGGCCGGGAGCGGCACCGGGACGACCACCGGGAAACCGCGCCGCTCCGGCGTGCTCCGCCACCGGGAGCCACTGGCCCGCCATACCGCGTGGGGGATCGGAGGCCTCGCGGATCGGTTCTTCGAGCCGGCGGACATCGACGATCTCGCGGCGTTCCTCGCCGATCTCCCCGAGGATGAACCGCTGCTGTGGCTCGGGCTCGGCAGCAATCTTCTGGTGCGCGACGGCGGCGTGCGGGGCACCGTGATCTCCACCGGCCGGCTGCGTTCGGTGGAGCGGGTCGACGCGGCCGGGCTGCACGTCGAAGCCGGTGCCGCGTGTCCGCGGGTGGCGCGGATTGCCGCGCGCCACGGCCTGACCGGATGCGAGTTCCTTGCCGGCATTCCCGGGTCGATGGGCGGCGCGTTGGCGATGAACGCCGGCGCGTTCGACACCGAGACCTGGCCGGTGGTCCGCGAGGTCGAGACCATCGACGCGCGCGGGGCGCGGCGGCGGCGTCCCGCTTCGGACTACGGAGTCGGATATCGATCCGTGGACGGACCTCGCGGCGAATGGTTCGTGTCCTGTCGCCTCGTTCTCGAGCCCGACACGGCCGGCCGGGCCGGAGCGCGAATCCGCGAATTCCTCGCCCGGCGCGCCGCGACGCAGCCGACCGGCGCACGAAGCTGCGGCTCGGTGTTCCGCAATCCGCCCGGCGACCACGCCGGGCGCCTCATCGAGGCCAGCGGACTGAAGGGTTGCCGCATCGGCGGCGCCGTGGTCTCGGACAAGCATGCGAACTTCATCATCAACGACGCGCACGCACGCGCGGCCGACGTGGAGGCGCTGATCGACAAGGTTGCCGACGAGGTCGAGAAGCGCCAGGGGGTGCGCCTCGAGCCGGAGGTGCGAATCACCGGCGAAGTGTCCGCGCGGGAGTCGTCGTCATGAGCCCCGGGCCCCTCCGGGACCTGCCCGCGCCACGCCTGACCCGGCCCTCCGAGTTCGGGCGGGTGGCGGTGCTCTACGGCGGGGCGTCGTCGGAGCGCGAGGTGTCGCTCGAAAGCGGGGCGGGCGTGCTCGCCGCGCTCGGGCGGCTCGGCGTGGACGCCCACGGCATCGATCGCGGCGACGACGTGATCGAAAGACTCGCGGGCGGCGGATTCGACCGGGCGTTCATCATCCTGCACGGTCGTGGCGGCGAGGACGGCACGATTCAGGGGGCGCTCGAGTCCCTGGGGCTGCCCTACACCGGGAGCGGCGTGCTCGGCTCCGCGCTGACCATGGACAAGCACCGCACGAAGCTCGTCTGGCGGGCCTGCGGCGTCCCCACGCCGGACTTCGTGGTGCTCGCTTCGGAACGCGAACTCCCCGATGCCGGCCGGGTGCTCGGCTATCCGCTGGTGGTGAAGCCGGTGCACGAGGGATCCACCATCGGCGTGTCGAAGGCACACGACGAGGAATCGCTGCACCGCGCCTGGTTCGAAGCCCTGCGCTTCGACGACGACATCATCGCCGAGCCGTTTCTCGTCGGTCCCGAGTACACGGCGGCGGTTCTGGGCGATGCCGAGCTTCCGCTGATCCGGCTCGAGACGCCGCACGAACTCTACGACTACGAGGCGAAGTACGCCGACGGCGCCGGCACGCAGTACCACTGCCCGTGCGGCCTCGACGAGCCCACCGAACACGAATTCAGGCGACTCGCCAGGAACGCGTTCGACGTGCTCGGGGCGTCCGGTTGGGGAAGGGTGGACTTCGTCTGCGACGCCGACGGCAGTCCCCGGTTCATCGACGTGAACACCGCGCCGGGCATGACCGGCCACTCGCTCGTACCGATGGCGGCACAGGCGGTCGGGGTTGCCTACGACCAGCTTGTCTGGCGAATTCTGGAGACCAGCCTCCGATGAGCACGCGGACATTCGGCTTCAGTCTCGGAGAGCGCGTGCTCCCGCGCCCGTTGCTCCGCCCCCGCCGGGGCGCACGCACCGCGCTCGCCACCATGATCGCGCTCGGCGTCGCGGTGCCGATCGCCGCGGGTGTCCTCACCCTGCCGGTGCAGTCGGTGAAGATCGCCGGAGAGTTCGTCCGAGTGTCCAGAGCGGACATCGAGCGCGTGGTGGAGCCGCTGCTCGCTCGGAGCCTCGTCGGCGTCGATCTGGATGCGCTGCGCCGCGCCGCGCTCGAAGTCCCGGGAGTACGCGACGTGACGGTTCGCCGAACGTGGCCGGACAGCCTCGAAATCCGGGTGGTGGAGCGGGTGGCGATCGCGCGCTGGGCCGACGGCGGATACCTCGAGATCGACGGGACGCACTTCGCGCCGTCCGGTGACGCCGCGCCCGCCGACATGCTGCCGGTGCTCGCCGGGCCCGAAGGCTCCCATCAGCGCGTGCTCGATCTTCACGTCGCGCTCGAACGCCTGCTCCTGCCGCTCGGCATGGCGCTCGCCGGTACGGAGCTCACTCGACGGGGCGTGCTGTACGCGAGTCTCCACGACGGCCCGCGACTCGTCATGCGCTCCGATGCGGTCGATTCCAGCGTCGAGTCCTACGCGAGGACGCTCGCGAAAATCGCCGAGCACCGTCTTCACGAGATGGAGCGAGTCGATTTCCGCTACCCCACCGGGTTCGCGGTACGCATGAGGACGAATCGCACCGGCAGCGAGGTGAAAGAATGAAGCGCTCGGAGAGGAACCTCGTCGTCGGACTCGACATCGGAACCTCGAAGGTGTCCGCCGTCGTCGGCGAGATCACGGACGGCAACGACATCGAGGTCATCGGCCTGGGCATTCATCCTTCGCGTGGCCTGAAGAAGGGCGTGGTGGTGAACATCGAGTCGACCGTGCAGTCGATCCGGCGCGCGGTGGAGGAAGCCGAGCTGATGGCGGGATGCCAGATCCACTCGGTGTCCACCGGAATCGCGGGAAGCCACATCCGCAGCCTCAACTCGCACGGCGTCGTGCCGATTCGGGACAAGGAAGTCGCGCCGGGTGACGTGACCCGGGTCATCGACGCCGCGCGCGCGGTCGCGATCCCGTCCGATCAGCAGATCCTCCACACCATCCCCCAGGAATTCATCATCGACGGCCAGGAGGGAATTCGCGAACCCACCGGCATGTCCGGGGTGCGACTGGAGTCGAAGGTCCACATGGTCACCGGCGCGGTCAGCGCCGCGCAGAACATCACCAAGTGCGTGCGCCACTGCGGACTCGAGGTCGACGACGTCATTCTCGAGCAGCTTGCCTCGAGCGAGGCGGTGCTGCTCGAGGACGAAAGGGATCTCGGCGTGTGCCTCGTCGACATCGGCGGCGGCACCACCGACATCGCGGTGTTCAACGACGGCGCCATCCGGCACACCGCGGTCATACCCATCGCCGGCGACCACGTCACCAACGACATCGCGGTGGCGTTGCGCACACCGACCCAGTACGCGGAGGAGATCAAGGTGAGGCACGCGTGTGCGCTCGCGAAGCTCGCGGCGCCCGACGAGACCATCGAAGTCCCGAGCGTGGGCGAACGCCCGCCGCGCCGACTGGCGCGCCAGGTCCTCGGCGAGGTCGTCGAGCCCCGCTACGAAGAGTTGCTCGTCCTCGTTCAGGCCGAGCTTCGCCGCAGCGGATTCGAGGATCTGGTCGCGGCCGGCATGGTGCTGACGGGCGGCAGCTCGAAGATGGAGGGACTGATCGGGCTGGCCGAAGAGATTCTGCACATGCCGGTCCGACTCGGCGTGCCGCACGCGGTGGCGGGCCTGAGCGACATGGTCCGCAACCCCATTCACTCCACCGGGGTGGGCTTGCTGCAGTTCGGGCACCGGCACGGCGCGCATCGCATGCCGGCGGATTCCGAAGGCCGGGGATTCCAGGCGGTCATGAGGCGAATGAAGAGCTGGTTCGAGGGGAACTTCTAGGAGCGAGACGTGCCGGGTCCGGGCGGCAGGCTCGCCGGGAACCGGTGCCCTTCGCGAGAAAAACACAAGGCACGATACCTGCAAGGAGGGTCAGCCATGTTCGAGCTGGTCGAAAACACCAACAGCGCAGTCATACGCGTGATTGGGGTCGGAGGCGGTGGAGGCAATGCCGTCGAGCACATGGTCGCGAGCGAGATCGAGGGTGTCGAATTCGTTTGCGTCAACACCGACTCCCAGGCACTGACCAACAACGCCGCCCGCACCGTCCTGCAGTTGGGCACCAACGTCACCAAGGGGCTCGGGGCGGGCGCCAATCCGGAGATCGGCCGTCAGGCCGCGCTGGAGGATCGCGAGCGCCTGGTCGACCTTCTCGAAGGATCCGACATGGTGTTCATCACCGCGGGCATGGGCGGAGGTACCGGCACCGGCGCATCTCCGGTCATCGCGCAGATTGCGCGCGAGATGGGAATCCTGACCGTCGCGGTCATCACCAAGCCCTTTCCGTTCGAACTCAAGCGGCGGATGACCATCGCGGAGGAAGGCATCGCCGAACTGAGCGAGCACGTGGATTCGCTGATCACCATCCCGAACGAGAAGCTGCTGAGCGTGCTGGGCGAGCGGGTCACGCTCAAGGAAGCCTTCGCCGCCGCAAACGACGTGCTGCTCGGCGCGGTGCAGGGAATCGCCGAGCTCATCACTCGCCCCGGCATGATCAATGTCGACTTCGCCGACGTTCGTACCGTGATGTCGGAGAAGGGCCGGGCGATGATGGGATCGGGGCGGGGCTCGGGCGAGGATGGGGCCCGGGCGGCGGCCGAGATCGCCATGCGCTGTCCCCTCCTCGAAGACGTCAATCTGAGCGGCGCGCGGGGAATTCTCGTCAACATCACGGCAGGCTCCAATCTCGGCATGCACGAGTTCCACTCGGTAGGCGAATCCATCGGTGAGTTCGCGGCGGACAACGCGCTGGTGGTCATGGGGACCGCGCTCGACGAGTCCATCGGCGAGGAAATCCGGGTCACGGTCGTCGCGACCGGTCTCGGCGACGCCGAGCGGTCGGCCGCCGCGCAGCCGGTGCGGCTCGTCGACGCGGAGCCGGCTCGGGCACCGGAGAACGTCCCGGCCGGCGGCGCGTCGGGAAGCGACTATCGCCGCTACGAAGTGCCGACGATCATTCGCAAGCAACCGGATCGACAGGAGTCGCTTCAGATGTTCGAGGAGGACAGCGACTACCAGAAAATTCCGGTATTTTTGCGCAAGCAACTGGACTGAGAGCCCTGCTCCGAATTTGCGCCGAAACCGGGATTGCGATGGTATGGGTCCACCGCGTGTCGTGTCCGGGAAGGAATTGTGATAGCGTCATATATCACAAGTGAGGGGCAGGCCAGGGTGTGCTTCCCCCCGGTGTGCGTTCCCGCTGTTCCGGGATGACATGGTGAAGAGCCGAGAGGGATCTCGTCACAGTGAATCTACGGGGGAAGCAGCCGCGATGATCAGGCAGTGCACGCTGAAGAACGTCATCAGGGCGTCGGGTGTCGGGCTCCACAGCGGCCGTAAGGTCTACCTCTCGCTGAGGCCCGCTCCGCCGAACACCGGAATCATATTCCGCCGGGTCGACCTGGATGACGCGGTGGAGATCAGGGCGTGTCCCGAGAACGTCGGGGACACCACCCTGTCCACCACCCTGAGCCGCGGTGATGCCTGCGTGTCCACCGTCGAGCACCTGCTCTCGGCGATGGCGGGGCTCGGAATCGACAACGCCTACGTTGACGTGAGCGCGCCGGAAGTGCCGATCATGGACGGCAGCGCGGGACCGTTCGTGTTCCTGATTCAATCGGCGGGCATCGAGCAGCAGAACGCGGCCAAGCAGTTCATTCGGATCAGGAAGCCGGTCGCGGTGGAAGACGGGAACAAGTGGGCACGTTTCGAGCCCTTCGAGGGGTTCAAGGTTTCGTTCTCGATCGAGTTCGACCATCCGGCCTTTCACCGCAGCGTGAGCAAGGCCACGGTCGATTTCTCCACCACTTCGTTCGTGAAGGAGGTCAGCCGCGCGCGAACCTTCGGATTCATGCGCGATCTGGAGAGCCTGCGCGAGAACAACCTCGCCCTGGGAGGCACGCTGGACAACGCGATCATCGTCGACGACTACCGCGTGCTCAACGAGGACGGGCTGCGATACGAGGACGAGTTCGTCAAGCACAAGGTGCTGGACGCCATCGGCGACCTGTATCTGCTGGGTCACAGCCTCATCGGAATGTTCGACGGCCACAAGTCGGGTCACAAGCTCAACAACAAGCTGTTGAAGGCACTGGTGGCCGACAAGAGCGCATGGGAAATTGCGACATTCGACGATCAGGTCGACGTGCCCATCATCTACATGCAGCCGGTCACGGCGGTCTGACCGAACCCGCGCATCTCACCGGGTCGCGCACGACGGACCGGCGTCGGGACCGCCGGCCGACGACGAGGAAGCCGGTCGGCGTTCCATGCGGGGGCGGCGTTCGCCGCACCGTCGTCGGCTCATTCACCAACCGGTGCCGCCCACGGCACGCTCGCGAACGCTTCCCCTGGATACGCCGGCGGTGTCCCGGCGAGCTCCCGCGGCGCCGTTCCGACCGCTCAGCGCTCCGGACGAACCCGAATCTCGAGCCGGTGGAGATCGGTTCGCCCGAGCGAGCGCGCGACGTGAGCGACAATGCGCGGCGCATGAAATCGCAGGCGCGCGCCCCGGGCCGCGGAGTCGACGACGAGAACGAGCGCTCCGCCTTCGATCGCGGCGACCCGGAGGCTTTCCGCTCCGGGCAGGTCGAGGTAGCCTTTGAGGGATTCTTCGCAGCGCCTGAACTCGTCGGCGCGTCTGATCAGCATCCCCAGCGTGGAATCGTCGTCGGCGACGACGGAGCGAATCGTCTTCCAGGGACGCGAGCGATTGGAACGTGACACCGCGGGATTGGTCCGAAGGGGTGACTGAACAGGCTAGAGACAACGCTCGCCCGTCGCAAATTCAGTGAACACGGTTCCAGGCACAGAATGATCAAGTCCATCTTCAACAAGGTCGTCGGCACTCGCAACGACCGGCAGTTGCGCCGGATGCGGAAATCCGTCGAGCGCATCAACGCGCTGGAGCCGGAGATGACGGCCCTGTCCGACGCGGAGATTCGCGCGCGAACCGACACCCTGCGCGCCAGGGTCGGTCAGGGAGAATCGCTCGAATCCGTACTCCCCGAAGCGTTCGCGGTGGTGCGCGAGGCCGGCCGGCGCACGCTCGACATGCGTCACTTCGACGTCCAGCTCATCGGTGGGATCGTGCTCCACGAAGGCCGGATCTCCGAGATGCGCACCGGAGAGGGCAAGACCCTCGTGGCCACGCTCCCCGCCTATCTGAACGCGCTCGCCGGCCGCAGCGTGCACATCGTCACCGTGAACGACTACCTCGCGAAGCGTGACGCGCAGTGGATGGGGACGATCTACGAGTTTCTCGGCATGCGCACCGGTGTCGTGGTTCCGGGCATGCACCCGCGCGACAAGCGCGATGCCTACACCGCGGACGTCGTCTACGCGACGAACAACGAGCTCGGGTTCGACTATCTGCGCGACAACATGGCGTTCAGCATCGCCGACAAGATGCAGCGCGAGCTGACCTTCGCCATCGTGGACGAGGTCGATTCGATCCTCATCGACGAGGCCCGCACCCCGTTGATCATCTCCGGACCGACGGACGAGACCTCCGAGCTCTACGTGCGCATCGACAAGGTCATCCCCAGGCTCCAGCGCCAGGTCGAGGAAGACGGTCCGGGCGACTACTCGGTCGATGAAAAAGCCAAGCAGGTGCACCTGACCGAGGATGGCCACGAGACGGTCGAAGCGGTGCTCACCGAGGCCGAACTCCTTCCCGAAGGCCAGAGTCTCTACGACCCCACCCACATCATCCTGGTTCACCATCTCAACGCGGCGCTGCGCGCCCACGCACTGTTCAACCGGAACGTCGAGTACATCGTGCGTGACGGACAGGTCGTGATCGTCGACGAGTTCACCGGGCGCACGATGCCGGGCCGGCGCTGGTCGGAAGGTCTGCACCAGGCGATCGAGGCGAAGGAAGGCGTGCCGATCCAGAACGAGAACCAGACGCTCGCGTCCATCACGTTCCAGAACTACTTCCGCCTGTACGACAAGCTCGCCGGCATGACGGGCACCGCGGACACGGAGGCCGCGGAGTTCCAGCAGATCTACGGCCTCGAAGTCGTCGTCGTCCCGACCCATCTGGACATGATTCGCGACGACATGGCCGACCTGGTGTTCCTCACGCAGGAGGAGAAGTTCGGGGCGGTGCTGGAGGACATCCGGGATTGCTCGTCCCGCGGCCAGCCGGTCCTGGTGGGCACGACGTCGATCGAGACCTCCGAGCTTCTTTCGGGAAAGCTGGGCGACGCGCACATCGCGCACGAAGTGCTGAACGCGAAACAGCACGCGCGCGAAGCGGCGATCGTCGCCCAGGCCGGCCGGCCGGGTGCGGTGACGATCGCGACGAACATGGCCGGGCGCGGGACGGACATCGTGCTCGGCGGCAATCTGGTCGCGGAGCTCGCGGAGATGGAACAGGGCGGCGCCGGCGACGATGCGATGGAGTCCGCGCGCACCGAATGGCGCGCGCGGCACGACCAGGTGGTCGCGGCGGGCGGGCTTCACATCGTCGGGACCGAGCGGCACGAGTCGCGGCGCATCGACAATCAGTTGCGCGGCCGATCCGGGCGCCAGGGCGACCCCGGCTCGAGCCGCTTCTACCTCTCCCTCAAGGACGACCTGATGCGGCGGTTCGCGTCGGACCGCGTCGGCGGGATCATGCAGAAGCTCGGGATGGAGCACGGAGAGGCCATCGAGCATCGCTGGGTGACGAAGGCCATCGAGAACGCCCAGCGAAAGGTCGAAGCGTACAACTTCGACGTTCGCAAGCAGCTCCTGGAGTACGACGACGTCGCCAACGACCAGCGCCGGGAAATCTACACGCTCCGCAACGAGCTGATGGAAACGGGCGATGTCTCGGAGCAGGTCGATGCACTGCGCGCGGACGTGGTGAACGAGGTCATCGACGCGTTCATTCCGCCCGAAAGTCTCGACGAACTGTGGGACGTCCCGGGACTGGAGGTCGCACTGGAGAACGAATTCGCGGTGAAGCTGCCGGTGAGCCGGTGGCTCGAGGAGGATGACGAGCTGCACGAGGAGCCGCTGCGCGCGCGCATCCTCGCGACGATCGTCGAGCGGTACCAGGCCAAGGAGCAGTACGCCGGCTCCCAGGTGATGCGGCATTTCGAGAAGGCGGTCACGCTTCAGATCCTCGACAAGTGCTGGAAGGAGCATCTCGCGTCCATGGACTACCTCCGCCAGGGAATCGGCCTGCGGGGCTATGCGCAGAAGAACCCGAAGCAGGAGTACAAGCGCGAAGCATTCGAGATGTTTCAGGCACTGACCGGGCGCATCAAGTCCGAAGTCGTCGGACTGCTGTCGAAGGTGCAGGTGCGGGCCGAGGAGGATGTCGAGGCGATCGAGGCGCGCCGTCGGCAAAGCGCACCGGTGGAGGCGGTTCACGCGGCGCTGCCGGAGCCGATGGAGGATGCGGCGTCCCTGCCTGCGCCGGAGCACGCGCATGACGCGGTCGATGGGGCGATGGAGCCGTTGCGGGCCGCGGGCGGCGGGTTGGCGCACGGGATGACCCCGGCGGCGGTCGGATCGGCCGCGCTCGCCCGCCAGCGGGTCGGAGCCGGTGGCGCGGCACCTGCCCGGTCGCGTTCGGAAAACCGATCGCCCTACGTCCGCGGAGGGCGCAAGATTGGCCGCAACGAGCCGTGTCCGTGCGGCTCGGGGAAGAAGTTCAAGCAATGTCACGGACGCCTGAAGTGAGGGAGGAACTCGGATGCCCGTCGGGTTGAAGGCACCCGTGTCGCTGCGCCCGGTGCCGGGCGTGCGCGTCGCCACCGCGGCGCTGGGCGGTCGCAGCCGGCCGCGCGACGATCTGACCCTGTTCGAAATCGTGGACGGAGCGTCTTGCGCGGCGACGTTCACGCGCAATGCGTTCTGCGCCGCTCCGGTCACCGTGGCCCGCGAGCACCTCGCCCGGGCGGTGCCGCGCTATCTCCTCGTCAACGCGGGCAACGCCAACGCGGGGACCGGGACACGAGGCATCGAAGACGCAAGGAGGTGCTGCGCGATCGTCGCCGAGGCCACGGGGGCGCCGGCCGAGACGGTGCTGCCGTTTTCCACCGGGGTCATCGGCGAGCCGCTTTCGACGGAGCGGTTCGAGAATGCCGTTCCGAACGTGGCCCGAGCGCTGCGCCCGGACGGCTGGCTCGACGCGGCGGGCGCCATCGCGACGACCGATATCGTTCCCAAGGGCGTCAGCCGCTCGGTCGCCCTCGCCGGCGGGACCGCGACAATCACCGGAATCGCCAAGGGCTCGGGGATGATTCGGCCCGACATGGCCACCATGCTGGCGTTCATCGCCACCGACGCCGCGGTCGCCGCGGACACGTTGCGCTCGATTGCGAAAGACGCGGTCGAGTCGAGCTTCAACCGCATCACCGTCGACGGCGACACGTCGACCAACGATGCATGCGTCATCGTCGCGACCGGTGCGCTGGGCAATCCGCCGGTTCGCGAGGGCTCGGCGGACCTGCCCGCGTTGACGGCGGCGATCGGCGAAGTCGCCCTCGAGCTCGCCCACGCCATCGTGCGCGACGGGGAAGGCGCGACGAAGTTCGTCACCGTTGCGGTCGAGGAGGGCGGCAGTCGAGCCGAGTGTCTGGACGTTGCCTGGACCGTCGCCCATTCGCCGCTCGTGAAGACCGCGCTCTATGCAAGCGATGCGAACTGGGGCCGCATCCTGGCCGCGGTCGGTCGCGCCGGCCTCGCCGACCTCGACCTCTCCCGAATCCGAATCTGGCTCAATGGGGTGTGCATCGTCAGCGCGGGCGGGCGCGATGCGGCCTACACCGAGGCGGCCGGTACCGAGGCGGTTTCCCGCGAGGAAATCGTGATTCGAATCGCACTCGGCCGCGGCGAGGCACACGACCGGGTCTGGACGTGCGATTTCTCGCACCAGTACGTCACCATCAACGCCGAGTACCGGACCTGACGGGCAAGCCCGCATTTCTCACCAGATCACGGCTGCGGACGCGGATCTGACTGTTTTCGCTGCGTTGAACGCGGCCAGGGTGCTCGACGTACTGGCAAGTACGCCTGCGCGCCCTGACTCGCGTTCGCCTTGCGAAAACATCCCAAGCTTGCGCAGCAAGCGGAAGCCTGACCATCTCCACGTCCTCGCTTCGCGAATCGGTGAAATTTTCGCACTGACGCTACCAGAGTGCATCCGGGAACGGTACTGCCGGAATGCCGGCGGCTTCAGGGTAATCCACTCCGACCAGGTAGAGCCCGCCCGGCGGCGCCGTGACTCCCGCGGCCCGGCGGTCACGGGCCTCCAGAACCGACGCCACCCATGCCGGATCCCGCTCCCCCGACCCTGCCGCCACGAGCGTGCCCGCGATGTTTCGCACCATGTGCTGCAGAAATGCGTTCGCGTCCACATCGATGACGATCCTCTCGCCGCTGCGGCTCACGTCGATCCGGTGCACGCGGCGTACCGGGCTCTTCGCCTGGCATCCGGCGGCGCGGAACGACGAGAAATCGTGCTCGCCGACGAGATGCCGCGCACCGAGATGCATGAGCCGGGCGTCGAGGGGACGATATTCCCATGCCGCTCTTCCCGCGAGGAGAGCGGGACGCGTGCTCCGGTTCACGATGACATAGCGGTAGCGGCGCCGCAGCGCCCGAAACCGGGCGTGGAAGTCGTCGTCGACGGCCCGGGTCCAGAGCACCGTCAAGTCGGGCGGGAGGTACGTGTTGACGCCGCGCACCCAGGCACGGGCCGGGCGGGAAGCGTCGGTGTCGAAGTGCACCACCTGGCCGAGGGCGTGAACGCCGGCGTCGGTGCGGCCCGCGCAGACGACCCGAACCGGCGACGCCGCGACCCGTACCAGCGCCTTCTCCACCTCGCCCTGCACCGTGCGTCGGGCGGTCTGGGACTCGAAACCGTGGAACCGGCTGCCGTCATATTCCAGACCGAGCGCGATGCGCATTCCCGTGCCGCCGATCCCGATTCAGCGCCTGTCCGTCCGATCCCCGGACAATCGCTTCCCGGGCGCCAGATAGCGTGCGTGCATGGCGTTTCAGGCAAGCCTGGAGAGCATTTCCCGGGCGGTGTCGCGCTGCTCGGCATCGCCTTCGGCCAGCACCGCCTCGAGAAATCCGCGAGCGCTCTCGGTGTCACCCATTTCCATGTACACCTGGGCGAGATCGATCGTGGTCTGCACCTCGTCCTCGCCGACGTCTTCAAGCGGAAGCACCCCGGTATCGGCTGGAAAAGTGGAATCGTCGAGTGGCGCCGTCTTCTCCGGTGGACGGGGGTCGTCGGAGTCGTTCGGCTCCGGCTCGCGATCAACGCTCCGTTCGGCGGCCATTCCGGCGCTGCCTTCGTCGGCTTCGTCGCCCTCGTCCGTCGTTCCGGATACGCCGGATCTCGCAGCTACCGCCCCCCGGTCGTCGAGCAACGCGAGTAGCGCGTCGTCATGTTCGTCGTCCGGTAGTTCGAAGTCGCGTGCGGTCGCATCACCGGCATCGGCCATCGGGGCGGTTTCCGGAGCATCCGAATCCATGTCCTCCGACTTCAGGTCGTCGAAAGCCGCGAGCAGCGCATCGGACCGTCCTTCCCCCGGAGATTCGGGATCGCGTCCGGACGCATACGCATCCGCGGCCGCCGGTGTGGATCCGGGCACGCCGGGATCGGCGGTCCCGCCGTCGTGACCGTCGCTGAGGCGATCGAGGGCGCCACGCACCTCGTCGGCGGCCCGGCTCGGCCCTTCCTCCGCCGGCTCCCTTTCCAGCTCCGCGGCAAGTTCGGCGAGGTCCAGTTCGTCG
>JAJDUQ010000010.1 GCA_022826505.1 Gammaproteobacteria bacterium | reverse complement strand
CCGGGCCGGTTGACCGTCCGCACGAACGCGGCGGAGAGGGTTCGCGGTCGCTTCATGGTGTCTCCGTCCTTGTAGTGTATCACTTATTGCAGCACTACATCGGGAAGAATACACCGGATGATGATGGACCGCAAGGGACGGTAGAGCGCCGTGAATGCCACGGAATACGTTGTTCAGTAACGTGTTATGACTTGCTCAGTAGACCTTGGTGGATTACACTGGAAAATGTGTGCCGAGTTCGGGCGGGATCGGGCCCGTCAGATCATTCCAGGCCAGGTTCAGCCGCGAGAGGTTGGGAAGGTTGGCCAGCTCCGGCGGAGTCGGCCCCGTCAGCTCATTATGGCTGAAGTCCAGCTCGGAAAGGTTGGTCAGGTGGCCGATTTCGGGGGGAATCGTCCCCACCAGGTTATTCCTGGTGAAGCGCAGGGCGACGACTCGCCCATCGCCGTCGGTCGTCACGCCGTTCCACTCGCCGAGGGGCTTGTCGGAGAGCCAGTTCTCGCTGTTCTTCCAGTCGGCTCCGCCGGTGGCCCGGTACAGGACCTCGAGAATCTCCCGGTCGGAGAGGGGCGCGCACTCCTCGCCCGTGCCCTCGCGGGACGGGATCGCGGCAAGCCATTGGCCGAATGATCCGTCGGGCGGAACGCACAGCCGTGTGTCCTCGAATCGAAGCTCCTGGAGTTGGAGCCCGGCAAGGGACAGCGGCAGCGGACCGGTGAGGCCCGCGTTGCCTCGAATGCGCAGGGAAGTCATGGCGGCAAGATGTCCCAGCGAAGTCGGGGCGTGGCCCGCCAGATCGTTGCCGGAAAGGTCGAGCGCCATGACCCGCCCGAGCGAATCGGTGCCCACGCCGTACCAATCGTCCAGCAGGCCGTCGCCCAGCCAGCCGGTGGAGCGTGCCCAGTCCGTTCCCCCGGTAGCCGCATACACCTGCTCCAGGGTCTCGCGGTCCGCCTCGTTGCACAGCGGCCCCACGTGGATGTCCAGCCCGGCCAACCACGCCGCGAAGCTCGCCGATCCGGGCGCACAGAGAGTCTGGTTGCCGGCAAAGTGCAGGATGCGGAGCCGCTCCAGTTCCAGAAGGTCCGACGGGAAGGGCCCGTTGAGGGAATTCCTGTCGATGCCCAGTCTCGTCAGCTTGCGCAGTTTGCCCAATTCGGGCGGAACCGTGTTGCCCTGATTATATGGTGCCGTAAATATATGTATAATAATAATTTATGACCAATTGACGTCGAGTCGTGTATCACTCTGGATATCCAAAGATGAACGGGAATCCCTTCTACGTTACTGGAGGTTCTCGGGTAACCGGTGGAGTGGGAGTGTATCCGACCTGCCGCGCAAAATGGCGGGGACTTCAACAACACCCCCACCCCCGGCAGCCGGGCGTGGGGGTGTTCGCTTACGCCCATGTGGCATGGGCCGGAGATCCTCGCTAGTACCTCTTGTACTCGCAGAGCCGGGACCACAACTCCTCATCCGGCCCGTCGTCGGTGTAGATCACCAACAGCGCTCCGGCCTGACACCACAGACAGACGTTGGGACACGGGTTCTCAAGCTCCTCCCGCGTCTGAAATCGCCACTCGCCGTCCGGGTACTCGATGGCCCGTTGCGCCGGCCACTGGCATTCAGGTGGTTGCTCGCTCGATTCGTACAGGTCGCGAATGTAGTCGAAGCCGCCCGTCTGGGCCACGGCATGTAACGCGCGGTCCGCCTCGCGTCCAAGCCGATCCTCGTAGGACTCATAGAGACCGATGAAGGCATCGAGAGCCCTCAGATACGGAACGCCTTCCTCCGGTGCGTCGTCGAACTCCAGAGCCGCATTTGTCAGCGTAGAATACGCAGCGTCTACCTGGGCTTCGTTTCCTTCTCGAATCACACGCACAAGCTCGCTGGCAAACGCATCCAACTCGGTGTCGCTATGGGTATAGTATTTCTGCCGCAGCACTGCACGTGCCGCATCGAGCCCCCGGAGATAGCTGGTCGTAGATTCCTCTACCACCAACATCTCGACCGCCCGAAGGGCCGTGGTAGGCGTCGGGGCCCGCCACTCTCCGCTCTCCAACACCATGCCACGCTGCGGTGGCCTGTCCCTGTCCTGCCCTTCAAGTCCGACCGGGGACAGGAGGGCAAGCAGAAAAAGCATGATCCTCTTCATCGTTCTGCTCCTTTCAGCATCCGTTCGTTGCGGCGCTACCGGGATGTCCCTGAATGCCGGGGTAATTCAGGCCCCAGCCCCCGCTATGGTTCCAGAAACTAACACCGCTTCCACGGCGAAACGGGCGAGCCCACCGGCCGGAACTCTGCAACGAGGTTCTGTAGAACCCGTTCCACATGTTCTGTGCCCTACTACGGACGACGCCGAGATTTGGACCCGTTATCTCCTCGATCCTGCCCATCGCTCTACTCGATGCCGTGCTGCTCGTGAGGCAGTCGTTGATCCCGTCCTCATGATCTCGCTCATGGAGAACGATATCGTCGTGGAATTGGCCCCACGGCGGAAGCGTGTTGCACCTCCGATTCACCGTATACGTGTTCGATGACGAAGGTAACGAGGATGAGGCAGGACAGGTGCCGTTCGCCCCGGAATGCCCGTTGCCACCGGTGGAGTAGTCGTCGTGGACGTAGAGCGCGGTACTCGGCGCCGGCGCATCCCTCATGTACCAGCGCTTCTTCCACGGCCCCGTACCTTCCCGCGGCGACGGCACGTAGGATGGCGACTGTGGAAGATCGTAGAGTCCGAGGGTGCTGATCCGCGAGAACTGTCTTGGCGCCCGCACCGCCGACGGTCCCCAATTGAACCTTGCGTTCACGCTGATGTCCTCGGAGTCGCTGAACCCACCGACCTTGACCGTGACGGTGACATCATCGACGGCATACCCGTCCCACGTACTTTTTCCCTTACCGGATGTTTTTGCACCGGAGGATGAGGACCACGAGATGGTGAACGGAGAGATGTCAACGTCCGCGCCCTTGGCGTTCACCGCCGCGACCGAGCAACCACCCCTCCGTCCACGCGTGACGGAGTTGTCGCAAGTCAGAGTGAACGTGATCCTTTGGTTCTGGTTGTTATTGTTGTTCCCTCCTCCACCCCCACCACTGCCACCCGTCCCATCGTCCCAGCAGTAGAGAATCGTGGCGCTGTAGATCAGGCCGGTATCGAGGCCGTAGACGATGCGGACCATGCACCAGACTTCGAGGGCTGGGCCGGCGGGATTGAAGATCGGCGCTCCCTTGTCGGGAACCGCGCCTCCACCTGACCCGCTCCCCGATTCGTCGCTGCCTCCTCCGCTTCCGGTAGCGCCCGTCGTGCCTGTCGGGCCGATCGGCCCCGGCGCGACGATCGCGCCGAGGTCGATGCCTCCCTTCGTGATCGAACCGTCCTCGTTCACGACCGCGCCCACGAGTTCGTCCGCGTATGCCGGTGCCACGTTGGCAGTGTCCACGGCCGTGGAATCGGCCAGCAGGTCGCTGGGGACCCGGGGTGTGATGTCCGTTATAGGTTCAAGCAGGGTTCTTGCTTCTTTGTCCGCGCATCCGAGCGTCATGGAGCCGACCAGGAGTAACGCGCCGGTCAGCAGGACGGCTCGGATGGTTGAGGGTCGCACATCCATGTGCAGACCTCCTTTCTTTGGTAACGCTTTTGGACTTGGCGGCCGCGAAGGAGCGGCTGCCCGTCGAACTGGGGCTTGCTGCCTCCCATCGACGTTGGCGGTCAAGCTAGGGAACCGCGCCCCCAAGGATTAAGAGGAGAATCCCCGGCGATTTGGGGGGAGAAACCCGCGACCGTTCTGACGGGAAATCCCCGTCATCGCTTGTGGGACAGGGAGATGCGCAGGGGAGAATGCGGGTTGCCGCTACTCCGCTGGCTTGGACCACAGGGCGAGCCACAGGTTCCCTTAGCCATTTTCGACAGGTAGATCCGGGTCGCCGACCTTCGCGGAGGGCAGCGCTCTGTCCGGCCAGCGGCAAAGGAATCATCAGCGGCTCGGCCCAGCGTCGCGGTCCGGCCCGTGCGTCGGCAGCCTTGTCACCAGCCGTGTCCGCGCTGTCTAGCGACGCCAGATTTCCCGTAGTACTCGGTCAAGCCTGTCATTTGCTCGTCGAGCCGCTCGATTTGCCGCCGCAAGGCTTCGACCTCTTCACTCGTTCGACAGCTTCAAGGCCGGACGGGCGGAGCACCTAGGGCCGGAATCACGGCATGGAATAGCCTAAAGTATTACAGGGCTTCACGATCTGCGTTTCCTGCCTTTGGGCTGGACCCTGCTGGACCGTACCCCGAAGGCTGGAGAAACGGACATGAATGGCGGGATTCCCGCGTCTGCTCCGTCAAGCTGCGGCGTGCGTCTTGCGGTGTGGGTGGTGGGGCGGAAATGGCACCTCGCTGCGGGGACTTGGGGTCGGTGGCCGGGTGCGGGCGGGCGGCAGGCCGAGGGGGACGGACAGCGGAAGCGGGGACGACGGATGCCCCGTCGCCCCCGCTGGCCCGCAGGTCGCGGCGAAGCTACTATTCTTCCTCGCAATGCGCGTGATAGGTATCTCCCTCCTTGTGCAACTCACACTCCTCGCCGTTGTCCAAGTGGTCCTTGACGCACTTCATGAACTTCCGCCCGGAGCCCTCACAATCGGGCTCAGGACCCTCGACCGCCAGCATGGCCCAGGCCTCGACGATGTCTGGACGGTGGATCCAACCGATGTAGCCGACACCCAAGGAGAAGGCGTCAACGTCTAGCTCGGTGGCCAGATCACCCTTCTTGGTGATGACCACCTCATCGCCGTCGGTCTGATCGAGGATCTCCATGAGGCCGGGGAGAATCGGCGCGTCGACGGTCTCGACCGGGGAGGACGCATCGTCGCACGCGCCCGGGGTCAAGGTCAACAAGCCGACAACGATACACTTCGGGAGAATCTTCATTTCGCTCACCCTTCTGGTTCGGAGCTGCCACGGACGAGGAATCGCGAGTCGATTCCCCGATCAACGAACGCAGTTTGCCCAGTGCCGTCGCTGCCATCTACGGGGAACCCCCCGTCACTGAGCGCGGGATTTCCCCTCATGTTGAGAGGGGGCCACCGACAAGCATCGCCTGGGACGGTGCGCAACTGGAGGTAAAACGAGGCTAGTCGCGAACCGGAGGCGACGCCGAATCCCTGCATTGTCCAGCCAGCCGATGCCACGACCGGTTCCGGCATGACGGGGATCTCCCCCCACGCATACCCGTGATTCACCCGTCAAGAGTCGCGGGTTTTCCCTCTCGCAGCGCTCGGCTCGGTTTGCCATCATGGAAGTCTGGAGTATCCATTCACCCCCCCGTTCGCTCACGTTCACGGGAGGCGAACATCAGGAAGCGACTCCACAGGTTGGGCTCCGACCTGGCTGAGGCCGGTCTGATTGATCTGTTCACGGCCATGGCCTGTGTTGACATTCCCGGAACTCGCACATCTCGTGCGTTAAGGTGGGCCGATGGCGGATCAGCTTCGCGACTGCGACCGACCAACTTGCCCAGGAACTGGAACGGATTCGGGAATGCTCGATGACAAGGACTACACCGCCGTCTTTGACGCGTCGCCGGACGCGATACTCGTCGTGGACTCGGCGGGCGTGATTCGGGGCCTCAACCGGCAAGCCGTCGCGATGTTCGGTTGGAGCCGGAAGGACTTGCAGGGCATGGAAATCGAGCGGCTGGTTCCCGCCGCCAGCCGCAGTCGGCACCGTCGGCATCGTCGCCGCTACGGCGAGGCACCGCATCCCCGCCCGATGGGCGAGGGACTGAAACTCGAAGCCCTGCGCAAGGACGGCAAGGCGATTCCGGTCGAGATCAGCTTGAGTCCGTCGCAGCTGAGGCCGGACCGTGACCACGTGATCTGCGCGATCCGTGACGTTTCCGCTCGGAGACGAATGCGGCGTCCGTCGGGCATGATGGTCGCGGCGGCCGAACAGGAGCGGAAGCATCTTTCGCGCGAACTGCACGACGAGTTCCTCCAGAACCTCGTGGCTCTGAAAATCCGGGTGAAGCTCTTGGCCGACGAGAGGGACGACGGTGAGCGGGAGCGTGCGCGAGCGCGGATCGCGGAGGACATTGGAGACACGATCCTCGGGGTGAAGCAGATGATTCGGGGGCTGCGGTCCCCGAAAATCGAACGGCAGGGGCTTATTGCAGCGCTCGCCACCCTGTTTAGCGATACCCGAGAGGTGTACGGCGTCACGATCCATGCCAGCGTCAACCTCGACTGGGTGGCGGACGAATTGGATCCGGCGACCATCCTGGCCCTGTACCGGATCGTGCAGGAGGCCGTGACCAACGCAGCCACGCACGCAAGGGTGAGCGAGGCTGCCGTGAAGGTCAAGTCGGTGGACGGCGTGATCATCGCTGAGATCCGAGACGAAGGATGCGGGTTCGAGTTGCCCGGTTCTGGAGCCGCGCTTGACGATGACCACCTCGGACTCACTGGGATGCGCGAGCGGGCGGAGTTGGTCGGGGGTAGCCTCACTGTACAGGCGTCGCCGGGGGAGGGCACCACGGTTCGGGCCACCGTGCCGATGGTGCGCCTGGACGGCGAACGATCATGAGGGTGCTGCTGGTCGACGACCACACGGTGGTCCGCGCCGGTCTGAGGGCATTGCTGGAAACAACCGGGCGGATCGATATCGTGGGAGAAGCTTCGTCGGGGGAGGAGGCGGTGACGAAGGCGCGGGCAATGGAGCCGGACATCGTGGTCATGGATCTGGCGATGCCCGGAATGGACGGCATCGAAGCGACCCGGCGTATCGCCGGGCTTGGCCTTGAAACGAAGATCCTAGTTCTCACGATCCACTGCGAAGACGAGTTCCTCTTGCCCGCCCTCGAAGCCGGAGCAGCAGGCTTCCTGAACAAGTCGGTCGCCGATGTCGATCTCATCGGAGCGATCGAGGCTGTGGCACGCGGCCACTCGTACCTGCCCCAGCGAGCGTCAGCACTTATCGCGCGTCAGCAGAAGCAACGCTCCGAGGGCCACCACCGGGGACCGGAGGTGCTTTCGGCCCGGGAGCGAACGGTGATCGAACTGTGCGCGCAGGGGTATTCGGCTCCGGAGTCGGCGGACGCGATGGGCATCCGCACCAAGACCGTCGAAGGCTACCTCGCCCGCGCCAAGTCGAAGCTGGGCCTCAAGAACCGGCGCGACATCATCCGTTTCGCCCTCGATTGCGGCCTCCTACGGACCGAAGATAAGCAGTAGGAACCGGAGTCCATTTACGGCCTCGGAGGCTCCGGACGGCAGACAGACGGCCGGTGAATGTCACCGAAGCCTCTGTGCCGCCTCTTACAGCCGTTCCTGAATGCGCAAACGTCATGGGGTGCCGATGCGCACTTCGGTCCTCCGGCGATGCGCATGTCAACCGGCACGGAAAATGTCCCGGTTATCGGCATTGAAAATGTCCCGGTTCGACGGCTGCCCCGCGCAGGGAGCGGAGCGACCGGAGCGGGGCAGCGGGCCGGGAGTGCGGTGGTCATGATGGACCCTCTCCCGATGCCGGTGATTCGGCGTCTATTCGGCTCGCGAGCGGATGGATCGCCTTCGAGAGTTCGGCGTGGCGGCGCATGCGGTAGCTGTTGCCCCGGATGTTGACGATGTGGCAGCGGTGAAGCAGCCGGTCCAGCAGCGCGGCGGCCATGACCTCGTCGCCGAGGATGCGGCCCCACTCCTCGAAGCCCTTGTTGGAGGTGAGCACGGTCGAGGCGTTGCCGTAGCGCCGGTTGACGAGTTGGAAGAACAGGACCGCGCCGCTCTGGGTCACCGGCAGGTAGCCGATCTCGTCGACGACGAGCAGCGCCGGGTGGGTGAGGATCTTCAGGCGGCGGTCGAGCCGTCCCGCGGCCT
>JAJDUQ010000032.1 GCA_022826505.1 Gammaproteobacteria bacterium | reverse complement strand
CGGCAGCGTCCCGCCCGTGCCGGTGTACTCGTACACGTACGGCGCGACACCGCCCCTCGCAGCCGGGAGGGTGACGGTGCGGAAGGTGTCGATGACGAACCGCTGGTCGGGAATGTCAGGCAGGTCGAGGGACCCGGCGGCCGTGCTCGTCACGACGATGTCCCGCGAGGCCGTAGCGACGGGCTGCGCGCTGTCCGTCACCGTGTACGTGCACGAGTCGTCGAATACCGCATCCGTGACTCCGGCCAGCTCCCGAGTCGCGGGCGCGAAACCCAACCCGGGCGGCAGCCCCCCACCCGCGCAGGTGAGAGTGTACGTGTACGGCCCGACGCCGCCCGTCGCAGCCGGAAGGGTGAACGAACGGAAGTCGCCGATGACGAAGCGGATCTGATCGGGAGTGTCAGGCAGAGCGAGAGACTCGACGACCACCTCGATTCTCCGCGAGACAGTCGCGGCGGGCTGCGAGCTGTCGGTGACCGTATAGGTGCACGAGTCGCGGAAGGGCGCGTCCGGAGTGCCGGCGAAGATGCGGGTTCCGGGCGCGAAGCCCATGCCGGAGGGCAGCGACCCTCCAGCGCAGGTGAAGGAGTAGGTGTACGGCGGAACACCGCCCGACGCAACCCCCGGGAACGCCTCGCTGCCGAAGGCCCCGACACGAAGATTCACCGCGTCGGGCACGTCATCATCAAATGTCAGCGCCACGCCGCTCACCTCGACCTCGACCGCTTGCGAGACCGTCTCAGCCGGTTGTGAACTGTCGGTGACCGAGTAGGTGCACGAGTCGTGGAAGCGGGCCGTCGGCGTGCCCGCGAGCCGTCGGGTTGCGGGCGCGAAGCCCACTCCCGGCGGCAGGCTCCCTCCGGCGCAGGTGAAGGCGTAGGTGTACGGCGCGACGCCGCCCGACGCCTCCGGGAACTCTTCGTCGAGGAAAGTCCCGACCAAGAGGCTCTGCTTGACCGGAGACGGCAGCAACGAGAGTGTGTCGCGAGGGCCAACGATGATGCGAAGCCCGTAAGTGACGCTTCGCTGAGGCCGGAATCCGGGGTCGGACTCGGTGACGCGGTAGGTGCAGAAGAAGGTTCTGCCGGCAGCGTCGGCCGGGGCCGTGCCTGCGAGGACGCCCTGGTCCGGGAGTAGCGTTACCCAGTCGGGGCAGCCCTCGATACTCGATTCGTAGGGAGGAATCCCGCCGGAGATACGCAACGGAAGCCGATGCTCGACGGCTTGGCGTGGACGAAAATCGAGCCTGAGCGTCTCTCCTCCCCCCGCAAGGTCGACCGACAGATGGCTTCCGCCGCAGGCGGCGAGCGAAAGAGCCAGGCAAACGAGGACGATTGTCCCGACGTACTTCACTTTGAGCCTGCCATGAATGCGTCCGTCTTCTTCCTTGCGGTTCTTGTCGACCTGGCACGCAAAACAGACCGCAATGCCCAAGTCTTCCGTGAAGTCGATTCGGTATGTCTTTCCGCCTCGATGCCGAACGTCCGAAAGAATCTGCAAGTGCTCCGTTGGATCACTGAAACGACGAGCATCGCAAACAACGGCACCGGTCAAATACGGCGATTCATCTTCCGGAGCCACCCGGTCGTAGCCGGTCGGCGAAGGGGCCGGGCGACCGGCCGGTTCGAGGACGAACGGGATCATGCTGAATTAATGCCGAATTGCAAAGGCGGGCCGCAAATGGTGTCGGTGACAGGCCGATGCTGCCGCGAATCCGGGCATGGCGTGCCAGCCTCACCGCGTACGACGCGGTGCATGTCGCCCTGGCAAGTTCGGAGACGTGGAACGGAAGGAAAAGGTTCGCGCGCCCCGGTCCGGATCGTATAGTTGCGTCCCATGGATCGCGCCGATCTCCTCGCCCACCTTCGCGCCACTCACTTCGAATCGGGCGATCGGGAGCGCGCATGCTCGGATGCCACGCGCATCGCCCGGTTCCTCGTCGCGGAAGGTGCGCGACGGGTGGTCGGGATCGGGTCCGCCTTCGATCCTCGCCGGTCCTTCACCCATCGTTCGGACATCGACCTGGTCGTGGAAGGGATCGATGCAGGGGAGTTCTATTCCATATCGGCCCGCGCGGCGGCGATGACCGGGTTCCGGCTCGACCTCACCCCCCTGGAGGCGGCGACTCCGGCCCTTCGGCGCGTCGCCCGCGAGGAGGGTGTGGAGCTTTGAGACCGGAAGAGGTGCTGGCGCGCAGGCTCGCGGCCGAAGTCGCGTCCGAGCTGTCAAGTCTCGGCGCGCTCGAGGCCGAGCTGGCCGGCGCGCCACCGGGAGACGACACCTACGCACTTCGGGCGCGCGGCTCCATCCTGCACGACTTCTACAACGGCATCGAGCGCGTGTTCGTTCGGATCGCCCGCGAGCTGAACGGCGGGGTTCCGCGGGCGGAGCAATGGCACCGGGAACTCATCCGAAACATGGCCCTCGATATCCCGGCCGTACGCCCCGCCGTGATTGACACCGATCTTGCCGGGACCCTGGAAGAGTATCTGCGGTTCCGGCACGTCTTCCGCAACGTCTATGGGGCGGTGCTGAGCGCCGGGCGCATGCGTTCACTCGAGGCCCGAATGCCGGCGACCCTCGAGGCATTCCGCAATCAAGTACGTTCCTTCCTCGCCTGGATGCTCGGAGGCGAGTGACCGGCACCGCCCACGGCGCAGACTCGTAGGCTGTCGTCGCGGGTCGAATCCGATATCGACGACGCTTGCAGCGTCGCCATCCGGCGCGGACAGGCGAAACCTGCGGGCGCGAGCGGAGGCCTCGCCGCCCTTACGAAAGCTCCCCGAGAGCGTCTTGCGGACGGATCGCGGGGATTGGGGAGTGGTGGTAGTCCTTCACGTTTCTCGTGACGATGTGTCGAGCGCCGCAAGCCCGCGCCGCCGCGACCTGCATCGCGTCCTCGAAGTCCGCCATCGGCAGTGCGGCGGCGTAGTGAAGTGCCTCCGTACCGGTGGGGACCACCGCCGCA
>JAJDUQ010000250.1 GCA_022826505.1 Gammaproteobacteria bacterium | reverse complement strand
AATCGAGGAACCGGGCGACCGCAAGGCCCGGTCCGCCGTGCGGCGCCACCGCCATCGCGCTCACAACGCGCACACGGTGCAGGGTACGGTGTCGTCGTCTTCGTCGAGGGCTTCGGCAAGTGCTTCGATCAGGGGGACATTTGATCGAGCCTTGCCGGCACGGGACATCGCCGTCTCGTGCCGTTCGAGAATCTCGTCGCGGCGGGACAGAAGGTCGACAAGAGTCTCACCGCCGGACCAAGTGTACTGGCGACCGCGCATGGCTTGGCTGCCGAAGTCGGCATCGCCGTCAAGACCGGCGTCTCGCAACACCTTCTGTTCGATCGCAACTGCCCGCTCGAACAACTCGGGATGGCGCTCGGCAAGACCAATCCACTCGGCCTTGCGTTGATAGAAGCAGAAGTAGCAGCCTGATCGAGTCCTCCATTCGTAATAGGTCGGGAGACCGATGCCTGCGTCTTCGAGAATCCGTGTCACTCCATCGCGGTCGATTCCGCCCTCGATGAAAGGGAATCGGGTCCGGATATTCGGCTTGGTGGAGATGTAGCCCTTTCGATTCGACTCATCCGCGCGGATCGCGACGTATGAGATCGCTGGCGCCTCCCCGACCCAGGCTTCGATCGGCTTGATCTTCATGTTCTTGGTACACCATCGCATTTGCGGGGAGGGCAACGTCCCTCGGAAGACCTCGAACCAGTGGTCGAAGCCGCGATGGGCGTTGAGCCGAATAATCGGCTTGCCGAGGATGACCTCAAGACGGGTCAGATACTCATAGGTTTCTGGAAGCTCAGCGCCGGTGTCGCAGAAGAAATACTCCATGTCGGGCACCTCGTCCCGGAGGTGAACGGCAAGTGCGCTGGAGTCCTTGCCTCCCGAGATGCCGCAGATGTGGCGAACGGTGTCAGCCATGTCGGGCCTTCCTCTCCGGGAGGACGGGATACACTTCGCCGCCGCCGGCGGGCTCCGACAGCATCCGCTCTCCGAGCGCCGCAAGCAGTGCCTTGTGGGCACGATGAGGCGAACCGATGGTCTCTCCCAACTTCGTCAGGACCTCACCGAGAGCTTCATCGACGAGGTAACGCTGGCGTTGGTCGATATCGACCAAGCCGACATGCTCGCTGCCATCCGGTCGAGTGATGGTAACGCGGAGCGCGTCAAAGGGACCACCACCCTCGGCCCGGCGGTCCGCGTGGAGCGCGACAAGGCGCTGAAATGCGGCGATTTGCAGAGGAAGCTCATGACGGAACCGAGACAGGTCGTCGTCGTCCCACTCTTTCGGCGCTTTCCTGGCCACGACGGTGGCGACGGCGTTGATCCAGTCAGCATCCGTATCCACCCCGTCATTGGCCAGAGTCAAGACAAACGCACGTACCGAGGGGTTGAGAACTTCGTTCTCGAGAGCCGCTGCCTGACCGGTGATCGCGAGGCGGCTGTTCTCTGCGCTTGTGTCGAGAAGAAACTCGAAGAGGTCGGTGAGAAGTTGGTCATGACATCCAGTAAGTTCCTCCAATGCGGCGCCAACGCACTCGGCGTACTCACCGGCCTTCGCGTATGTTTCCGTATCGGTGGGCACGGGCCGGAATCCCAAAATGTTCGGGAGCGTATCGAAGAGCAGCTCGTCCGGCTCGACCGCTTCCTCGAGCGCATCCCGCACCTTGCGAGTCGTGGCGGCCAGGTTGCGAGTCCGCCGGGTGTAGCTGTCGAGGTTCCTGGCCTGAGAGACCAGATGACCAACTACGGACAGGACATTCCCGACCCTGTAGTTCCGGAGCCCCGAAAGCCCCCCGAGGCGCCCGGCCAGTGCGTCGATGGTGCGCCGGCGAGCGCCGGTGGTGTTCGCGAAGTGCTTGATGTCGAAGTGTTCGGGGTTGCGGACCATCCGTTCCGACAGCGCGGGAGTCAGCAGTGGTTGGAAGGTGCCGTGCTCGTAGATGGCGATCTCGTCCCTGAAGACGAGCAGCGCGGCGGTCACGAATACCGGGATCACCGCAGCCTTCATCCCGATCGGCGGCAGGAGCAGAACCGCATGGATGTCCTTGAGGTTGACACGGTGCATCTTGGCGCGTTCGCACTCGTCTTCCAGCGCCTTCCAGGCAGGCAACAGCGAGGTGTCGGTTGGCGCGCGGAAAACATGAGGCTCGTTGCCGGGGTTGCGGCCATGGAGTCCCGTCCGCGCCAGGAATGCCCGATACATGGCCACTTCCGGACCGTAGCCCTCGAGCCCGAGGTTCGCCTTGGCACCGCATTCGATCATCGCTTCCAGCAGGAGGCGCCGGGCCTTGGCACCCTGGGAGGTGAGGTCGGTGCGGTTGAGCATTTCGTTGCCGACCGCCGGTGTGGATGGATACGCAAGGTCGGCTGCCTCCGACAACGCGGCGCTGCCTCGCCCTGCCGAAAGCTCCTTCACTCCGGAAGCGTCGATCAGGACCCATCGACACGCGCCGGCACCGAACGTGGCAGTGATGGCGTGTCGAAGTGCGGTCTGTGACTCGGCCAATCGCTCGCCGATCTCGCGCCGAGCCACCCAATCGGACTCGACAGCCGGATCCTCCAACACGAACGCGAGGGCAGCGACTTCTCCGGCAACTCCCTCGAGCGGTGTCAAGTCGCTCGGGACCGCGGCCACGACCGGCTTGGCCGCTGCCGCCGGACCGGCCAATTTCGGGAATCCCCGATCCACGCTGACAACGAGCAACGCTTCGCCGTCGTAGGGAGAGAATGCGTCCAGGGGTTCGACATGTTCGCCGGCGGCGGCGTAGCGCCTGGTGAACACTCGAAGTACATCGTGTTCCGCGCTGTGTCTTGCGGCCACCACCGGCACCGGCTGATCCAGGCTGGACAGAATTTCAGGTAGCGACTGCCGCCTCGTTTTCTGATGGGCAAGCTCCATGAGGCGGCGGATATCGACATCGGTTCCTTGCCAGATCCGGTATTCGTCGGCGAAAGTTCGATAGGTGACGACTCCTGCTGCTTCCAGACCGGCCAACGTCTCGGCCGAATCGACTTCGGCGAGTGAGAGCACCTTGGAGGACGCACGAACAGTTCCACCGGCCGACACCAGATTGAGCAGGGCGATGGCCTTTGCCAAACGGGTCTGTCGCGGAGAAAGGCCGTGGAGGTCACGAAGCCGGAGGGCAATCTCGGTCCACCGGCGCAAACGATCCGATGACATTGCCGCCTGTGTCTCGTTGGAGACGAAGTAGTCGTAGACGGCCCCGAGTCCAAGGGACGGAAGCGATCCGCGACTTGGTAGCCTGGTGGTCGCAAGGAAGGACGCAGCGCTTGCCGAGTGCAATCCGGCCAGAAACGAGAAGAGCGTTCGTTCGTGCTGCCCGTAGCGACTGCAGAGCTCCGGCAACAGCATCGCGGCCAGGGGATGCAGGGGATAGCATGAGGCCACGACTTCCGGATCCGCCATTTCAGCGATGCCGAGCGATCGCATCGCCCTGGCATGGGGCTGAGCCCAGCGAGCAATCCGGTTCCGCAAATGCTCATCCCTCACCGCGAAGACGGTTCCAATCAACGCACGGGTCTGGCGGGCCGATTCGACGTAGGCAATGTCTTCGAATCGGCCTTGCACCTTGGCCCATTCACGGCGTCGAGGCCCCCCGGCACCAGCCAGATAGTCCTCGAATGAGAGGTGCTGCAATGTCAGCAGGAAGATGGGCAGGCCCGAGCCCTGTCCCGCCTCGGCAAGCTGCTGCAAGAGATAGGGATCGGCTTCGGTGCTGTCCCCAATCGCTTCGAGGTTCTTGCCGAACTCGTCGATGATCAGAAAGAGCGGCGCATCCTCTGCCAGACACCGCGCGATCTCGACCGTCGCGGACGCAGAGGGCCCGGTCCGGCGGGGATCGTTTGTCGTTGCATCTTCAAGTGCGCGCCGGAGCGTGTGGACCGCCTGGAATGTGCCGGACGAAGGAAGCTCGCCGTATCGGCGGAGGACTGCGGAATGGAGCGCCCGGAGCAACGTGTGTCCAATTGGCTCGCGGCTGGCGGTGATCAGACCGCGATGGAATCCGGAATCCCTCGTGTGATGCCGATCATGGGCCTGTCGAATCGACTCGCCGACCGCCGGTGACGATTCGTCGAGCAGCTTCCAGGCGAGCTTTCGTGTCGGACCGGCAGGACCGAATGCCGCATCGAGCAACAGGGCAAGCGAGGATTTGCCTGAGCCGTAGGGTCCGGTCAGCGACCAGGCGCCCCCGGCCGGACCCAATACGGCTGCGGCAGCAACCCGTTCGACGACATCGAGCGCACGCGCGGTGACGATGTATCCGTCAAGCGGTTCGGGCCTGTCGACGTCCCGTTCCAGGTTCGCCGAACGGGCAAAACGGTCGAGGACCGAGATATGGTCAGCAAGAACGGTCATTCATCGCCCCACCGTCGATACAGCCGATGGCGATCGAGCGTCGTCGTGAGCCGCACGATCCATTCGGATGTCGGAGAGGGAGCACCCATAGTAACGGTCGAGAATCCCGTCCGCGGTCTCGGTCGGATCGCCCGACCACGAGAGATGAACGGCACCCGCACTTGTCGTCAGTGTGAGCGCACCCGCTTCTCCGGCGAGCGGTTCGAGTGCGGCGAGAATCTCGCCTTCGGTCAACTTGAAGACCTTGCCCGGTGCGCCCGGCTCGTGAGCAAGGCGGCCGAGCGCGACCGTGTTCGCTCCAGTTGGCGTACGAGCAATGTAGTCCAGAGCAGCGTAAGCGAGGACCGCAGGCGGCAGGGTGGGCTTCGCCCCCAACGCAAACCGGTACCGATTCGTCCCGATCGAGCGACCAATCAGGTTCAGCTCGCGGAGCGGGCAATCCAGGACGTCTTCGATACCGCTACGCCCCGATCGCTCCGCCGGCGCATAGGTACGCAGCATGGCGCTGACATCCTTCCTGACCGATGATGGATGTGGCGCCTTCCAGTCACCGATGGCCTCGATCTGTGCCGTGATCGCCCCTACGAGATCGTCGTCGTCGAACTCGACCGCATGAAAACCATTGAACGCGAGCCACCACACCGGCAACAGCGAAGGAGGTGCCAGCAGCAGCCAGTGCAGGAGCCACAGCGTCCCCGGATCCTCCATGTACCGGTCCCACCCCGATTCACCAAATAGAGCATGACCCCAACGGGTGGGAGCCAGGCCGGGAGTCCGACGGTTGGACGATCGTTGGTCCACTGCGATTAGCTTGGCCGCAAGCCCCCAGAATCGAATTGCCCGGACCATATTCTTGCCCACTCCGATTCGCACCGCTGCATCCTCTCGGCTGAATACATGAGGGTCTGCAGCTACGAAGCTGTAGGCTTTCCTGAACCACCCATAGCGCGGATGGAACGTCTCATGCCGAGCGAACGTCGGCTTGGCTGCATCGACCACCCGCACTACGCACTCCTCCGGGCCATGTACCGAACATGCCCGACGGCGGTGACGGCGCTCTCCACCGCTAGATCGACGTCTTCCCTCGTCGTAAAGCGGCCCAGGCTGAATCTGACTGACTCGAACGCCGCATCACGTGGGATGCTCATGGCCAGGAGAACCTCGGAGGGTTCGATCGAGCCAGAGCCGCACGCACTGCCCGTCGAGACCGCAACAGGATCCATGTTGCTCACGACCGCCTCCGCATCGGCGCCCTCGAACCGGATGTTGGCGGTATTTGAGAGTCGTCGTGCGACGTCTCCGATTTCATGAACGCCGGAGATACGAGACTTCAGCGCAGCGGTCAATCGGTCACGCGCCTCCGCGACTCGCGCCGACTCCGACGTTCGCTCTTGGGTTGCTATCCGTGCGGCGACGCCGAACCCCACGACGCCGGCAACATTCAGTGAGCCCGACCGCAATCCATGTTCATGCCCGCCACCGTGGATGATCGGCTGCAGCCGCCGCAAGCCGCGTCGTGTCCCGACAAGCGCACCGACACCGGTCGGGCCACATATCTTGTGGCTGCTCAGGGATACGAAGTCGGCGCCGATCCGTTCGAGATCGAACGGCAAACGGCCCGCGGACTGCGTGGCATCGCAGTGGAACAGTGCGCCGACAGCGTGAGCCCGCTCGGCGATCTCCTCCATGGGGTTCAGTACTCCTGTCTCGCTGTTCGCCGCCATGACCGACACCAGCAGTACGTCGGTGTCGATCATCGACTCCAATGCATCGAGATCGACGAAGCCGCCCTTGGTCACAGGGATGACATCCAGATCCGTCAATCCGTGCCCGTCGAGCCACCGCGCAGTCTGCCGGACCGATGCATGTTCGACTGCGGAGATCAGTATCCGGGACCGGCCGGCGGGAACGCCTTCCACCGCTCCTCGAAGAGCCAGATTGTTGGCCTCGGTCGCACCGGCCGTGAACACCACGTTCGAAGGGCGACCGCCGACCATGGCTGCGACATGCTGACGGGCTTCGTCGACCGCAGTGTTCTGCTGGCGGCCGAAGCGGTGTATCGAGGATGCGTTCCCGATCCCCTCCATCAGGATCGGCACCATGATTTCGGCCACACGGGGATCGAGCGGCGCCGATCCGTTGTAGTCAAGATAGACGGCTCTCATGATGCCTGTATGCCGCTGGCTCCCGTTGCGCCGAATTCTAATGGTCCAGCGGCGACGCCTTCCCTGTAGTAACCAAGCCAAGTCTAAG
>JAJDUQ010000060.1 GCA_022826505.1 Gammaproteobacteria bacterium | reverse complement strand
AACGGCCCGAGCCGCGCGCCGTTGGTGACGAGGGATACCGCACACCGTCCTCGGCTCCGAATCTTGATGCGCTTGCAGAGCGGCCCCAGGTCACGCATCAGTGTCGGCTCGCCGCCGGCGAAGTTGATCTTGCCGACGCCGACGTCGACCAGCCGGTCGACCAGCGCCTCCCGGTCGGAGCAGGAGAGCCGGGCGCGTTTGCCCAAGTGCGGGAATGTGGCGAAGCAGTATGCACATCTGGCGTTGCAGGCTTCGATCAGGTGGAAATTGATCGACAGCCCCGAGCCGCCGCTGCCGTCGGATTTCATCTTGCCCCTCCATTGTCGCGCGGACCATAATGGCGCCCGAAGCACATGGCCCCCAGGAGCATATGCGCGCATATGTAATCATGTGCATAGAGTGCACATTAGTCAAGAGATCTTTCCCACATGAAGAACGAAACCACCTATCAGACGGTCCTGGGGCGACTGATCGCGCAAAAGCGCAAGGAAAGAGGAATCGATCAGGAGGAGATGGCGCGGCGTGTCGGAGTCAGCCGCTCGACATGGTCACGCATCGAGGCGGGGTCCTCTGCGCTCAACATGGACCAGTTGGCCAAGGCCGCCAGCGCGCTCGGCGTGTCCCTCGGCGACTTGATGCTGGAGGTGGACGAGATCGTCCGGGAGCTGAAAAGGCAGGGCGTCGAAGTGCACGACAGCCGGGATCAGGCCCGGTCGGCATCCGCCAGGGCAGGCGGGGCGGCGGCGGTCGCGTTTCTCGGCGGCGCGGTGCTCGGCGGCATCATTACGGCCATGCTGGCCAATCGAAATCGCGGCAATGAACCGGAAGGCGACGACTGACCGGCTCGGCCGGCCCTCTCTGTCCCCGGTTAACGCAATCATTTCGATGCGCATCGAAATCCGTTCGAATTCATTCGAGTCCGCCGGACCGGGGACCGATGCCCGACAATGCTTGATTCAGCACATCATTGACGTAATGGAGATCGATACCTTGTACGCATGACTGTTCGTCGGCGCGCCGGCTGGACGCCGACCAGCGAGCCAACATATGGCTGTTTCCCGACCATGGGTGCTGAGGCACGCGACTCACGAATTCGCGGATTGGCTGTCAGTTCGCACAACGAGAGCCTCGCCGATGTTCACATCGAGACTCGCATGACCGGATTTGTCGACCTTCAGCGGCGATTTCGCGAGCTTTCAGACTCGGAGCTCGAAGATATCGACGTACTTGTCTCCTGGAGCGGGTCCGAATTCGGCCCGGATATCGGCTGGTCCAAGCTGCTGGAGTACACCCGGGTCATCCTGCTGGCGGAGGCTGGGGCCGGAAAAACCGCCGAAATGCGGGAGCTGGCGAATCGCCTCAAAGGGGAAGATCGATTCGCCTTTTTTCTCCCACTGGAATCGTTGGATCGAGATCCCGTGGCCGACATCCTTTCGGCTGCCGAGGAGGAACGGCTCGGACGGTGGAGAACCAATGGCGAGGAAACGGCCTGGTTCTTCCTCGACGCGGTGGACGAGCTGAAGCTGACCCAGGGGAAGCTGCACCGGGCACTGAATCGGCTCGCAAGGGCAATCGACGGTCACCTCGACCGCGCCCGCATCATCATCTCGTGTCGTCCCAGCGATTGGCGTTCAGGTTCGGACCTGAACGCGGTGCATCACTGGTTGCCGGTGCCGGAGGTACGTCGCGATTCGTCCGCCCGGTCATCGGAGGAGGTGTTCATCGACGCGCTCAGCAGCCAGCGCGGTAGACCGCCGCATACCGCCAACGGACAACAGGAACCTCCGAATCAAGAGACCGTGCGAACGGTTGCCATGCTTCCGATGAACGGCGAGCAGATCGAATGCTTTGCGGAGTGGCGCGGGCTGAACGACGTGACCGCGTTTCTCGCGGAGATCGCACGGCAGGATGCGTGGGTCTTCGCTCGCCGGCCTCTCGACCTGACCCATCTGATCGAGGCTTGGTCGAGCACGGGGCGTCTCGGCACTCGGGCGGAGCAACATGAGGAAAACGTGATCGCCAAGTTGGAGGGCGACCCCGACCGACCAGACCGAGATGTGCTCGCCGATGCTCAGGCCCGACTCGGCGCGGAGCGTCTCGCGCTCGCTCTGGCGCTTATCCGTACACGCACCATCCGGTCGCCCGATCAGACACTCGACCGCTACCGTGCGGAGGGCGTTCTTGATGCCGGGGAGGTTCTTCGCGATCACGATTGGACTGCGGCGAAGCAGCAGGCGCTGCTCAGGCGTGCCCTCTTCGACCCCGCCACCTACGGCCGTGTTCGTTTCCATCATCGTTCGGTTCAGGAGTACCTCGCGGCTCGACGCTTGCGGGCTCTGCATGAGGCGGGCATGCCCATCAAGGCGCTATTCCGCCTGCTGTTCGCCGAACGCTACGGCGTCGAAGTCGTGCTTCCGTCAATGCGTGCGATTGCCGCGTGGCTCGCCCTCTGGGTCGATGCCGTACGCAAGGAGTTGATCGAACGCGAGCCGGAGACCCTGATCTCATACGGCGATCCCGGGTCGCTCGACCTTGCGACCCGCCGCGCACTGCTGCGAGCGTTCGTTTCCAGGTACGGTCAAGGAGACTGGCGCGGCCTGAACATCCCGTTCACCGAAGTGCGCAGGCTGGCACACCCGGAGCTTGCGACGGTGATACGCGAGTGCTGGGGGGGCGGGCCGGCGAACGAAGAAGTCCGCGAATTGCTGATCCATCTGATCCGCCTGGGGCCGGTCGAGGCCTGTGCCGACTTGGTCCATGGCGTCGCACTCGACACGGCAGCGCCAGATTACGATCGCATTGCCGCAATCCGAGCCCTCCTTGCCTGCGGTTGGAACGGCAGCGTGCGTGAACTTGCGGGTGCGATGTTGGCTGAACCGACGTCCTGGCCCGATAGACTCGTGCACGGTGTCGCAGCCGATCTATTTCCAGCGATCATCACGGCCGACGAGTTGGTTGCGTTCATGGAGCGGACTCGCGAGCCGAAGCAAAGCGTTGGCGGGTTTGATTGGGCGTCACGACAGATTGTCAGGTACATCGAGACCGGATCCGATTCGGCCACCGCCTTGCGGGACAGGATGGCGGATCTCATCCGGCGGGGGCATACACGGACGGAGGATTCGTACCAGGCTCAAAGCGTGTTCGGTCACCTCGCGCCTGCGCTCGCTATGTTGTGCGATCGGCAGTTGTCGGCGACGACGGGCAAGCCGCATGCCGACTTGATCCGCGCCAGCGTGATCGCTTCGCGATTCGGAGGTCGCAGGGTCGGCGGACGCGAGACGGTTCGCAAGCTCAGGGCGCACTTCAACGAAAACGCTGCCCTGCGAAGTGATGCGTTTTGGGCTGAGCTGGCGTTCATGGACGAAGTCAGTCCGTCCGACGACGGCCGACAACGTCTCCATCACGCAGAGCAGGAAGGCATTGCAGGATATCTGACCGAGGCTGACCGACCCTGGCTCGAGGCGGCTCTTGCGGACGAGCGCCGTCTGGAGCGACACACGGTTGCCCTGCATGCCTGGATTGACGGCTGGTATCAGCGAGGGCGGGTAGCGACGGAGCTTGATGCGATTCGCGCACATCTGAGGAAAGACGCGCTCCTTGTTCGGATACTGGAACAGCGCACTCAGCCGCCCGAGCCAAACGAAAAGTTCGAAGAGATGGAGCGCGATCACGAGCGCTGGAAACGCGACCAGGCCTACTGCGAAGCGCAGCGCCTGGAGAAATGGCGGAAATGGCGTGACGAGTTGCTGGCCGGCCCCGACGACGCGTTCTCGGCGGAAAAAGGACGAGCGACGGTGTCCAACCTCTACTCGTGGCTCGAAGCGAATGAACCAACTCGGAATCGTTTCAATCTATGGGACAAGGAGGCGCTGGTGCAGGCCTTCAGGAGGGATATCGCCGACCGTGCCGAGACCGCTCTCCGAGCGCTCTGGCGTGTTGCTCCCCCGGTACTCTGGTCGGCACGGCCAATCGACGAGAAAGGCAGCATTCGTCCCGACTGGGCTCATGGGCTGACGGGTGTCTCGGCCGAGGCCGCGACTCCGGGGTGGACGGCCTCCCTGTCGTCCTGCGAAGCCCGCACGGCGGTAGTGTACGCAACCATCGAGATCGGTGGCTTCGCGCCGTTCATCACCGACTTGGCCAAGTCGCATCCAACGGAAGTGAAAGAGGTGATAGGCGGAGAAGTGAGCGCGGAACTCGGCATGGGAGGTGACCATAGCCATCTCCGGACCCTGCAGAACTTGGCGCACTCGGATAGCAGTCTCAAGCTGATCTTCGTCCCTCGCATGATTACCGAGTTGCGGTCGTGGCCGACCGACTTCGCGATCGATACCGAGCCGCATTGGGCACGTCATCTCGACAGTGTGCTGCGCATTCTGGCCGAGGCCGATGATGTGGCGGACCGGGAGACGATCGCCCGGGAATGTGCCAGCCGCTACGAAACGAATCCCCTCGGTGCGCTTGCACTCGCCTGGCTCAGGGGCTTGTTCCAATTCGATACGATCCAGGGAGCACAGGTGCTGATCCAGAGTCTCGGAGACGGGAAGGCCGCCGGTTCATCCGATCGTGCGACCGAGACGTTCGCAGCGCTTTTTGGCGACCGGAGCCCCGTCGCGTTCGAGGTCGAGGACGCGGCTCAACGCGCCCACCTCCTTGGGCAACTTGTCCGGTACGCCTACGCCTTCGTCCGACGGGAGGACGATCAGGTTCACGAAGGAGTCCACACCCCGAATACCCGGGATCATGCCCAGGAAGCTCGGAACTTCCTGCTTTCGATGCTGCTCGACACCCCCGGATCCGAGGCCCGACGTGTCCTGCTGGAACTCGCAGACGAACGCGATTTTGCGCACCAAGCGGACCGGCTGCGGTTCCAGGCTCGCCAACGAGCGGCGATCGACTCCGAGTTCACAGCGTTCAATCCGGAAGACGTGATTGCGCTGGATGCCCGCCATGAGACCCCACCGCGTGACCGCGACGCACTGTTCGCCGTGATGATGGATCGGCTGGGCGACCTCGCGTATGACTTGGCCCATGACGACTTCACCAACCGACCGACTCTCAGGGGAATCGGCACCGAGCCGGAGATGCAGAGGAACCTTGCCAGGGAAATCCGCCAACGGGCGAACGGCGCCTACGAGGTCGCCAGAGAGGAAGAGGTCGCCGACAACAAGCATCCGGATATCCGGCTTTCGGTCGCGAACCGTGATCTGAAGGCGGTCATCGAGGTGAAGATCGCGGACAAGTGGACGCCAGCCGAACTCGAACGAGCACTCCGGAACCAACTGGCAGGGCAGTATCTGCGACACTCGATCTGCAAGGCCGGTTGTCTGCTACTGACCTATCACGGAGAAAAGCAGTACTGGGTACACCCCGAAACCAGGAAACGGACAACATTTCCGGAATTGATCGTACTCCTCAACGACAAAGCGCGCGTCATCGAGACGGATTCCATGCATGATGTCCGCATTGCGGCATTCGGCCTCGACCTCACGGATCCACCGCTCGCGTCCGTGCATCCCGGAAGCTCCTGACCGGACAGAACTGGAACCGGGAGAAAACATGTGCACCACTCCGCGACAGCGTATGCTCGCCCCCGAAGAATCCGGTACCGACGGCCTCTCGAGCGGTCACTACAAGCGCATCTCGAAGTCGCAGCGGGCACCGCTCATCGGCTCTCCGGGTGACATGAGCACCTGACATGCCATCACTGCAATTCAAGGGAAAGGTGTTCGTGGAGAACCACCATCTCGTGGTTCCGTTCCACGAGCTGCAACCGGTCCGCTCCAGGGGACTCAGCAAGAAGGCGAGTCTGCACGACAACCTCATCGTCGAGGGGGACAATCTGGCCGCGCTGAAGGCGCTGCTGCCGACCTGTCACGGCAAGGTCAAGTGCATCTACATCGACCCGCCGTACAACACCGGCAACGAATCGTGGGTCTACAACGACAACGTCAACTCGCCGATGATGCGCGACTGGCTCGGCAAGGTCGTGGACCGCGAGGATCTGACGCGTCACGACAAGTGGTGCTGCATGATGCTGCCCCGCCTGAAGCTCCTGCGCGAGTTGCTCCGGGACGACGGCGCCATCTTCGTCTCCATCGACGACAACGAGGTTCATCGGCTCCGGTTCCTGATGGACGAAGTCTTCGGCGAAGACAATTTCCTGGCGACCGCAATCTGGCAGAAGAACTTCTCTCCGAAGAACACCGCCAAGTACTTTTCGGAAGACCATGATTTCATTCTGGTCTACGCGCGAAGCATCGATGAGTGGACACCAAACCTCCTGGGGCGCAGCGAGCAGGCGATCCAGCGGTACAAGAACCCGGACGATGATCCTCGTGGAGTGTGGTCTTCAAGCGATCTGACTGCACGAAACTACTACAGTCTCGGCACCTACGAAGTCACGAGTCCGTCCGGAAAGACGTTCAAACCTTCGGTCGGCAACTACTTCCGGGTATCTCCCGACAAGTTCGCGGAACTCGACAAGGACGGCCGGATCTGGTGGGGACCCAGGGGCGGCAGCATGCCCCGATTGAAGCGGTATCTTTCCGAGGTCAAGAAGGGTGTAGTGCCGCAAACATTGTGGCTTCATTCGGAGGTCGGGCATACACAGGACGCCAAGAAGGAGCTCGTCTCCGTGCTGGATTTCGAGAGATCGGAGGACGTATTCAATACAGTCAAGCCGACCAATCTGATCAGACGCATTCTCGAAATCGCGACCGACAAGGACTCCATCATCCTGGACTCCTTCGCCGGCTCCGGCACCACCGCGCACTCGGTGCTCGCGTTGAACAAGGAGGACGGCGGCAACCGGCGCTTCGTGCTGATCGAGTGCGAGGACTACGTGGACTTCATCACCGCCGAGCGGGTGCGGCGGGTCATCAAGGGCATTCCATCCGCGAAGGACGCAGCGCTCAAGGAAGGGCTGGGCGGCACGTTCAGCTACTTCAGGCTCGGCAAGCCGATGCGCCAGGAGTCGCTGCTCGACGGGTCGAACCTGCCGGACTACGAGAAGCTGGCGAGCTATCTCTTCTTCACCGCCACGGGCGAGGAGTTCGCGCCCGAGCAGCTCCGACGCGATCGCTGGCTCATCGGCACGAGCCGGCTCTACGACGTGTTCCTGATCTACGAAGCCGATACCGAGAAGCTCAAGGACATGGCGCTGACCCTGGAGGTCGCGCGCAAGCTGCCCCGCACGAACCGGGACAAGCTCGTGTTCGCCCCAACGAAGTACCTCGAGCCGGAGTTCCTGCACCGGTACCGCATCACCTTTCAACAGCTTCCGTTCCAGATCTACGAAGCGGTCGGCCAGTCGGGCGCCGACTCCGGCTGAGCCCGAAACGCCTCGACCTCGGAACACCCGATCCCGAAACACCCGGACATGATCCTGAAGGAGTATCAGAAGCGAACCCTTGCGACGGTCCGGGAGTTTCTCGAAGGGCTGACGGAGTGGCGCGGCAAGGTCGCGGCGGCGCTTGAAGTCGACCCGGAGCTGGATTTCGACTGGGTACACAAAGCGTGGGAGAAGAGCGCCCCGTCACGCATCTACCATCCACGCAGGAACGGGTTGGACGAGCCGCTTCCGTCCTTCTGCCTCAAGATTCCCACCGGCGGTGGCAAGACGCTGCTCGCGACCAAGGTGGTGGGCCTCGTCAACACGCACTACCGCAGGCGGCAAACGGGACTTGTGCTGTGGATCGTCCCCACCACGCAGATATACAACCAGACGCTGAAGGCCCTGAAGGATCGCGACCATCCCTATCGCCAGCAGCTCGACATGGCGTCGGCCGGCCGGACGCTGACGCTCGAGAAGACCAGCGGATTCAGCCCCCGGGATGTCCTGGAGAACCTGTGCGTGCTGCTGCTCATGCTTCCGTCGGCCAACCGGGAGACCAGGGAACAACTCCGGATGTTCCGGGACAGCGGCGGCTTCGACCGCTTCTTCCCCGCGGACGACGACGTGGACAGCCATCGGAAGCTCCTTGACGAAGTGTCGAACCTCGACACGTTCGAGCAGGAAGGCGGCTTCTGGGGGCGGCACGCGAAGACCTCCCTCGGCAATACCCTCCGCCTGCTGCGCCCGCTGATCATCCTCGACGAAGGACACAAGGCGTACAGCCGGAACGCCAAGGCCACGCTGGAAGGATTCAATCCCTGCATGATCGTCGAGCTGTCGGCGACACCGCCAAGGGGAGCGAACGTGCTCGTCGACATCAAGGGTCGGGAGCTGAACGACGAGGAGATGATCAAGCTCGATCTGCACATCAGGAACCGTGCGAGCACAAGCTGGAAAGACACGCTCCTCGCGTCCATCGAGCACCGCTGGCGACTGGAGGAGGAGGCACGAACGCACGAGGCGAGCACGGGTGTCTACATCCGCCCCATCTGCGTGATCCAGGTGGAACGCACGGGCAGGGATCAGCGGCGGCCGGGTGTAGTGCACGCGGACGACGTTCGGGACTACCTGCTGCGCCATCCGGGCATCAGTGAAGAGCTGATCGCCGTCAAGACGAGCCAGAAGGACGAGCTGAAAGACGTGGACGAGGCCGGCGGCCTGCTGTCGCGCGAGTGCCCCATCCGGTTCATCATCACGAAGCAGGCGCTGCAGGAAGGCTGGGACTGCTCGTTCGCCTACGTCCTGACGATCCTGACGAACCCCGGCTCCAGGAGCGCACTGACCCAGCTCGTCGGCCGCATTCTCCGCCAGCCCTACGCGAAGAAGACCCGCATTCCCTGGCTGGATGAATGCTACGTCTTCTGCTTTCAGCGCAAGGGCGCCGATCTCCTGCGGGAAGTGCGCAAGGGGTTCGGCCTGGAAGGGCTCTACGACCTGGAAGGCAAGATCGTGACCGACCCCGAAGAGGGACCGGCACGACCCAGTGGAACGGTGACCCTCGAGCAGCGTGCGCGCTATCGGAATGCGACCCGCGATCTGGTGCTGCCGGCGTTCATGATCAGGGACGGACGAGAATGGCGGCCGGTGCAGTACGAGACGGATATCTTGTCGCGCGTGCCGTGGGACGAGGTCGACATCAGCCCCTTGTTCGATCTGTCGCTCGGCCGCGGGGTGCCGGAAGATGTCGAGCTGCGTGCAGGATTGGATGACGAACCATTGCTGGACAATCCTGAAGCTGCGGCGAATCGATCGCCGACGTCCGGCAAGGGGCTGCCTCCGGGGGAGTCGCCGGGGAGCGAGATCGACTACTACTTCGCCGCCAGCCACCTGCTGGACGCGATGCCCAATCCGTGGCGAGGCCACGAGACGGCCCGGCGGGTATTCGGCGCACTCCTGGAGCGGCACCCGCGCAAGCAGGTCACCGGGAACTACGTGTTCATCCTCGAAGCGCTGCGCAAACACTTGGAGGCCGAACGCGACCGGCTGTCCAGGCGCGTGTTCGAGGAAATGCTCGCGGCGGGAACGATGCGGTTTCTCGTCGTGATGGACGATCTGAAGCTCAATCGCCTGCCCCGAACCATCGACACCACGATGGGAAAGCAGGCCAACCGCGAGGACGGCGGCCAGTATCTGCTCAACCTGTTCGAGCGCACGCACGAGGACGAGTTGAACGGGCTGGAGAACAAGGTCGCCACGTATCTCGACCGGCAGGAGCGGTTGTTCTTCTGGTACCGGAACCGCGCGCGCAAGGACTACTACGTGCAGGGATGGAAACGCGGGCGGATCTACGCGGACTTTATCTTTACGCTCAGGCCGGACGAGGCGGACGTCGGCGACGAATTCCATCAGGTATTCGTCATGGAGACCAAGGGAATTTTCCGGGACATCAAGGACACCGCCTACAAGCGGTCCGTCTTCGATATTTGCACCGAGCACGCATCGAAGAGGGACTGGGCGGAGTTCGTGCCGGCGATGCGCAACAAGGTCATGCGCTTCGAGATCGTCGACGAGGACGAATGGGAGCAGCGGCTGAACGCGATGCTCGCGGCGTAAGGCCGAGGTCGGCTCCGGGTGTCGTCCCTTGCGGTTGATCCCAAGTGGCGATTGCCCGGAACTACACCCGAAACAGGCGCCGGAACCAGTCGACGAACGGACGCGACTCCGGTTTCTCGGGGTCCAGGACTCCATCCGTCCCCCAAGCTGCCGATCGGGATGCGATGTCGAGCACCGCGCAGCTTCAGGAATACGCCACTCGGCGCTTCGCGCAGCAGGGGCCTTGGTTCGGCCCCGACGGAAGCAATGCGCTCGACCGATCGATGATTCGAAGCGCTTCCGTGACGTGGGATTCACGCTCGGTGAGAACGACGTCGTCGAACAGCCGGACGACATCCAACGCGGTCATGCCGTTGGTTCCAATGAACTGAACGGCTTGGCTCGGGCCGTCTCGAAAGCGCAGTGGATGTCGTGCCCAAGACCACCGCAAAAATCCTGCTGAGGTGATCCTTGCCGGACGGATCGCGGTGCGCGAATAGATGAGCGATGTCGAGGTAGTCCTGACGCTCCTCGTCGCTGCTGTATCCCCATTCACCGCGGTGACCCAGGATGGTCGTCACGACGCGCGCGTTGCCCGCCGATCGAAGCAGCTCGATGCACTCCAGAATCGAGGTCTTGCCGCTGTTGTTGGTCCCGACGAGCAGGTTGATGCGGCCAAGGCCATCGAGGCGGAACGAGTCGAGCCCGCGATAGCCCGAGATTCGTACTGACGAGTACAAACGACACCTCCCCCGGCCCATCTCGTGCGGCTGATTGGTCGGTCGAGAATCATGCGCCATAGGCGGGAACCGACGACGGGGCAAACCGTGAGACCTGCGCCACGGCAGGCGACACGCGGGCGACTATTCGCGGAGGAGGCGCGGCCAGTTCACGTCGGCGCTGGCGATGTTCCCGGGAATATCCTTCGCCCACTGCTCTCGCACCGCGAGGCTGTAGTTGAGATAGAGCGCTCCGTCCACGATCCGCCACGCATCAGGGTCGATCGATGCGGTATAGCCCTGGCTCACCGCCCAGGCACAGTAGCCGCCGTAGCGAGGGGCGAACTTCTCCGGGTCCGCCGCAAACGCTGCGCGGTTCTCCGCGCTCACGAATGACCATGTGGCATCCATCCACTCGTGGCGGTAGGCGCGCTTTCCCTCCACCGGCCGGCCTTGCGTGAAGTAGGCCACGGGGTCGTAGCCGCGAATCGCGCCGCCGAACGCGGTGGAGAACACCGGCTCGATGGCCGAGGCGGCGCCGGCGGCCAGGCTCAGTGCCACCGTGAGCAGTGGGGCAATCACCCTGCGCCGGATGCTCCGTGTACATCTCATGCTCGTCTCCTTCCCGGATTTCTCCGGGGACATCCCGGCTGGTCGTCGAATTGCGATGATAATCTGGATTTTCGCACCGAGCGGTCCCGGCGGTCGTGAACGTCGAGCCCCTCGAACAGCTCCTTGGCGGTCGAACATTGGCGGAATGAACGGTATCGGCGAGCGACGCGCGCGGGGATCGGAAGTCGTGGCCGGCTTCGCGAGCTCCGGTCTTCAGGCACCCCGAAAGACCGGCTCCCGCCTCCCCCGGAACGCCTGCATCGCCTCCTCGAAATCCTCGGTCAGCTCCGTCAGCATGACCTCCTCCGTGTCCATGTGAACCGTCCCCGCCGCACCGGAGGCGGCCACCGCGTTGACGGTGGCCTTGGTCATGCGCAGCGGCACCGGGGGCATGGCCGCCGCCCGATCCGCCAGCGTCCGGGCGTGGGCTGCGGCCTCGCCGTCGGGCACCACCGCCTGCACCAGACCCCAGGCGAGCGCATCCTCGGCGGCGATCCGGTCGTGCGCGAGGCACAGGATCTGCTTGGTGCGGGCCGGGCCGACCAGGTTGACCAGGCGCGGAATGGTGCCCCAGCTCATCGAGAGTCCGAGCGACACCTCCGGCGCCCGCACATGCGCCCCTCGCCCCATGACTCGAAGGTCGAGCGCCAGCGCCAGCGCGAGTCCCCCGCCGATCGCGAACCGTTCGATCGCCGCGACGGTGATGGCTTCGATCGACTCCCACGCAGCGCAGAGCCGCTTTCCGGCGCCGGCCGCGTGGCGGCGCTCCAGCATCGGCATGTCCCGGCGCAGGTCCATTGCCGGATCGGCGAGGTCGCGGCCGGCGGAGAACCCGCTTCCGGTCGGGGTCGTCAGCACGATGGCGGAGGTATCCAGATCGCGTTCGAAACTTCGGGCGACGTCGGTCAGTTCCTCGATGGCCCGGAGCGAAAGGGCGTTGAGCGAATCGCCGCAATCGAACGTGACGACGGCGATGCGTCCCTGCCTGCGAACGGAGACGTGGTCATGGGTCATCGGATCCGGGCCTCCCGGAAGTGGCTGTCGGCGGCAACGATGGTTCTGATGCGGGCGGTTCGGGGAGAATAGACCCATTCGCAACGAATCGGTGCCCGACTCACTCGCCCGGTCACCGCGAGCGAGCCGCGGCTCGAGGCGTGGCCCGCATCCCTTTTGCAGCCCAGAACCGGTCCCGGCAGCTCGTGTTCTGGTCCGACTACGTCGCCGGCGCCCGGTACATCCGCGACGATTCGGACCGGCAAGTCGGGCTTGCGCACGGTGCGCTCTTGGTCATCGCCGGCGCCCTCGTCTCCTCGTGCGCGCCACGATTTTCACGATTGAGCCGGGCCCGGGCGAACTGTCGCCGGGAGACGGGTAATCGACGACGCCAGGCAAGGCGGAGTGTTCTTGTCATGCCGGTGCGAGTGATCGGAAGCATTGGAACCCAAACAACCAGTCCGATTGACGCGACCGGACCCCCACCTTAGCCTGCGCCTTCCGCAACCGTGGCGAGTTTCCCGGTGGGAGGCCCGATGAGCACCGCACCTACGCTGTCCGAACTGGCCGACGATCTCGAGCATCGTCAGATGCAGGAGCTCGGTGAGCGCGTCGTCGTCAAGTCGTTCCTCTACCACCTCGCAGGCGGCGAGCGCACGCTCGGTCCACGACCGCAAGGAAAGCGCCTGCTCATGGGCGAGGATCCCCGGCTCCCGCCCATGCCGGAAAAGCCCACCCTGCTCGATTTCTTCCGCCTGCGCCTGGCGCCGACGCAGGCCCACCTGCTGCAAAGCGCGAACCTCGCGCAGAAGAACGGACTCCCGGAGAAGATGGTGCTCGCCTGCCTGCTCCACGACATCGCGGTGGTCGGATTCATCCGCGCCGACCACGGCTACTGGGGCGCGCAGCTCGTCGAGCCCTACGTGGACGAGGAGGTGAGCTGGGCGATCCGGGTGCACCAGGCGCTGCGCTTCTTCCCGGACGAATCGGTCGGATATGAATACCCCGATCTCTACCGGACGATGTTCGGCGAGGACTACCGGCCCGAGCCGTACATCGTGGCCGAGTACGAACGGGCAAGGAAACACCGCTGGTACATGTCCGCCCGCATGATTTGCGTGAACGACCTCTACTCGTTCGACCCCGATGTGGAGGTCGAGCTGGAGCAGTTCGGGGACATCATCGGGCGGCATTTCCGGCAGCCTCCCGAGGGGCTCGGCAACGACAACACCCCCGCCTCGCACATGTGGCGAACGCTGCGCCGGCCGTGCAACGCGCTGTAGAGGTTCGGCGGACGGCCGGGACAGACCCCGCGTCTTCTACGAATGTCGGGCCTTCGTACTCAATCAAGGCCGTATGGATTCCCGCGAAGGCGGAGAGCGGGAATCAATGAACTCTGTGCTGAATGGTGGCGCGTGAGTTCGTTCACCGACCACGGATGGAATGTCGCGAGGAGCGGACTCGGCGGCGCCTCGCTCGCGAGCTACAGCTTGTTCGTGTACTGCGCCACGAAGTCGAAGTCGAGCAGCCGCTTGTAGGCTTCGACGAGCCGTGCGGTGACCGGTCCCGGCACCGCTCCGTCGCCGACCGGGCGGCCGTTGACCGACGACACCGGCACCATGCACAGGCTCGTGGAGGTCAAGAAGCACTCGTCGCAGGTGAAGGCGTCGTAGAGATCGAGGTCGGCCTCGCGCACCGCGATGCCCACTTCGCCCGCGAGGTCGATGACCGTCTCCCGGCTGATGCCCGGCAGCACGAACCGCGCGCGCGGGGTGAGAAGCTCGCCGTCACGCACGAAGAAGATGTTGCTGCCGAGCCCTTCCGCGATGTTGCCGTCGTGGTCGAGGAGAATCGCCCAGGCATCGGGGTCCTGCGCACGCACCTCGCGGTCCGCGAGCTGGAGGTTGATGTAGTTGTGGGTCTTCGCACGCGGGCTCATCGCGTCCGGCGGGGTGCGGCGGGTCGCCGGTATCCGCACGCGCACGCCGTCTCTGAAGAGCGGCGCACGGGCCTTCAGCGGAAGCGGCGTGCACTCGACGATGACGGTGGGCTCGCCCGCCTCCTCGCCGAAGAACGGATCCCGGATGCCGGGACTCACTCTCTGGAACAGCCAGTAGTCCTCGTCCGGCGCGATGAGGTGCAGGTTGCGCTCCAGCACGTCGTGGGAGATCGACACGAACTCGTCGGGGCCGAGGCCCGCGTCGATCTGGAGATAGCGCATCGAGCGGAACAGCCGGTCGATGTGCTCCTCGAGCTTGAACGGCTTGTGGCGCACGGTGCGAGCGGTGTCGAAGACCGCCTCGCCCAGCGTGAACCCCCGGTCGCGGAACGAGACGAGCACCCGGCTCTCGGGCTTGATCTCGCCGTTGTGGTACGCGACTCGCTCGTTGGTGCGCTGGGTCATTGTGTACGCTCCATTGTCCGTGTCTCCGTTTTGGAACCGACGTGGTCGTTCAATCCGCGCGCGACGACCCTGGACCTGCCGGCGGCGCCGCAACGGGCAACGCTCGTGAACGGCAGCAGGCGCTGCGCCGGCATCCCGTTGTCCCCCCGACACCGCCCTCCGGCTTCGGGGCGTGCGTTTGCTACGGCGCTCACACCGCCTCGCCGCCCGCCTCCTCCTGCACGGTGAAGAACGAGGCCCGTACCGGCTGCTCCGGAAGCTCGATGACCGCCTCGGAAAGCCGCGCCCGGCGCGTGGCCCGGCCGCGCACGACCATGCCCTCGTTCCGGTTGGGCATGGGATTGCGCGCGATGGGGAAGGCATCGGCGGCGCTGTAGACGCAGATGTAGAGCCCGCGCGGCGACGCCGACCGATTGGGTTCCGAGCCGTGCGCGAGTCGAGTGTGCATCAGGCACACGCTGCCGGCGCGACCGAGGATGGGCTCCTCGCACTCGCGCAGCGTTCGCTCCTCGCCGGGAGCGACGAAGCCGGTGAAGCGGTCGCCGTCGAACAGCGAGTACATCGGCCCTCGATGGCTGCCCGGCACCACCATCAGGCAGCCGTTGTCCGGTGTCATGTCGTCGAGCATGAGCAGGGCGGTCACCACATCGTCGTTCGTATGCGGCGTGTAGGCGAAGTCCTGGTGGTAGCGCACCTCGGTGTGGGTGCCGGGCAGCTTCAGGTTGATCTTGCAGTGATGATGCTTGACGTCCGGACCGATGAGGGCGGCAACCATGTCGGTCATCGCGGAGTCGCGCATGACCTCCATGTAGGTGTCGTCGACCTCGCTCGGGTTGTTGACCCTTCTCAGAGCGGGGACCTCGGCGGTGTGCTCCGGCGCGAGATCGAATCGTGCCCGTCCATCGACAGTGGGCGGGCCGAAGGGCGCGTCATGCGCGCGGCTCTCGTCGATCCACCCGTCGAGGACCTCGCGCAGGGCCGCAAGTTGTCCCGAGTCCGCCGCGTCCTCGGCGACGAGAACGCCGTCGCGCCAGAATTCGTCGACCTGGTGTTGCGAAATCATGCTCGATTCCTCGACGGATCTTGGTTGCCGACAGCGCAAGCGCCCGTTCGACAGCTTGAACCGGTCAAACCCCCGGCAAGCAAGGGTACCGATACGCTACTCGAATTTCGCCTTGAAGGGAGGGTGCATGCGGGAAGGTCGGAACCTCGCATTTGTCAGCCCGTGCATCAACCCGGATTCGGCAACCCGAAGAACCGTCTTGCCGTCTCGGTCGTGGATTGCGCGAGCGTGTCCGGCTCGCAGCCGACAGCGCCCGCCACGGCCCGAAGGATATGGGGAAGATGCATGGGCTCGTTGCGGCGCGACTTCGGCTTCGGAACGAGATCGCGAGGAAGGAGATACGGCGCGTCGGTCTCGATCATGAGTCGATGGAGCGGAACCCGCGCGATGATGTCCCGCAGGTGCAGGCCGCGGCGTTCGTCGCATATCCAGCCGGTCACCCCGACATGGAGATCCAGATCGACATAGGCGTCCAGCGCCGCTTCGTCACCGGTGAAGCAGTGCACGACGGCACGCGAAAGCCGGTCGCGCCACCGCGCGACAATGGCGAGGAACCGTTCGTGCGCATCTCTCTCGTGCAGAAACACGGGCATCCCGAGCCCCGCCGCCAGCTCCAGATGGGCTTCGAATGCCCGTTCCTGATCGGGACGCGGCGAGAAGTCGCGATTGAAGTCGAGCCCCGTCTCTCCAATCGCCACGACCTCGGGCTCCGCGGCCAGACACTCCAGCGCCTTGGCGGTTCCCGGATGCCACTCCTTCGCATGATGCGGATGGACTCCGGCGGTGGAGAACAGAACCCCCGGCACGGTGCGGGCAACATCGAGCGCAGTCACGCTCTCCAACTCGCTCGCACCGGTCACCACGATATGCGCGACGCCGGCTTCTCGCGCACGTGCGATCACTCGCTCACGATCATCATGGAACGATTCGTGGCCGAGATTCGCACCGATATCGACAAGCTCCATGTCAGCTCCCGCACACACTCCTTCCGATACCTCGACAGTCCTTGTGCTTCAGGTCGACAATTCATCGGGCTACGAGGTTTTCTCGCAGATTCATGGTGATAGACTGACACGGCACAAGGTCGTGGCGGTCCTGACTGCCGCAATGCGATCGACACGGGGCGATTCGCCCCAACGACCGGCAATGGCTCCAGGTCCTCATGCTGTTTTCCGGGGCACCGGTGCATCGCATCCGGACGATGTCTCTTCGGCACAACGCCGTCCGATTCCGGAAGCGCCACGAGCGCTCTGATGCTTCCCGCACCCTCACTCTGTTCACGTGCCAGTACCTGAAGAAGTTCCAGACAAGCAATGGGATAGAGAGATGCCACAGAAATCGGACGACTCAAAAGGCCGGGCCGGTCCGTCCCGTTGGCTCGGGTTCCTTCAGATTGTCCTGATTCTCACTGTCGTCGCGGTCGCTCTGTACTTCGCACGGGCGCCCGATCGGACAGAACGCGGTACCGTTTCCACTCTGTCGGCGGAAGATACCAAACCGGTCGTCAGCGTCGTGCAGCCGACGCCGACAAGTCAGGCACTGACCGTGGAGCTCACGGGCGCGATCGGTCTGTCGAAAAAGGCGAGACTCATATCGGAAGTGACGGGCCGCGTGGTCTGGATTTCTCCGGAATTCGACAACGGGGGTTCAATCGAGGCGGGGGAGCGAATCGTCAAGATCGATCCGACCGAATACAAGCTCCAGGTTGACGCGGCCGCCTCGGCGGTCGAAGCCGCCGCGGCCCAGCTCCAAATCGAGGAGGCTCGGAGCGAAGAGCGCACCAGAACCTTCGAACGCGACAACCCCGGCGCCGAGATTCCATCCTGGATCCGCGGCCAGCCACACATGGCAAAGGCCCGGGCCGAACTCACGAAGGCCCGGGTCGAGCTGGAGCTGGCGCGATTGGACCTCGCGCGAACCGACGTCTCCCTCCCGTATCCCGGCCGGGTCATCGCGTCCCGGATCGAGGTCGGCGAGTACGTTGGACCGGACGCGGAAGGCCGGTCGCCGCATCTGGGCCTCGTGTACCGCGTGCAGGCGTTGCGGATCGAAGCACCGATCGAACCGCGGGACCTGGAATACCTGACCCCCATCATCGGGCGATCCGCGCGGATTCGCACGCGAGGCGGAACGTACGAGGCCACCGTGGCCCGCGTTTCGTCGGTGATCGCACCTCAGACTCGACTCGCGACGGTGTTCCTCGAGTTCTCGCAAGACCATGCACCGGATTCCCTGCCGTTGCCGGGCACCTTCGCCGAGATTGAAATCAGCGGACCTTCGTACGAAGACGTGTACGTGGTGCCCGAGTCGGTATTGCAGGATCAAGGCAGCATCTGGGTCGTTCAGGAGGGCACCCTGCGCGCATTCGAACCACGGACTTTGGGACGCACGGACGAAGGTTGGGTGGTGGAGCCCTTCGACGCGGGCGAAGGTGTCGTCACAGGCACGTTGCCGGGCGCCAGGGAGGGACTGGCGGTCGCGGTGGCGGATGCCGCCGCGTCGCAATAGCGGAGTCCGGACATGGCTACCTCGCACACCGGATCAGTGAGTCAGCCGGGCGCTGCCGCGCTGCCGGGACCGATCGCGTACTTCGCCGCGAATCCCGTCGCCGCCAACCTGCTCATGCTGTTCTTCATCATTGGCGGGATCCTCGCAGGCACCCACCTCGCCGTTCAGCACTTTCCTCCCGTCGACGTGCGGACGGTGACCGTCACGGTCCCCTTCCCCGGTGCATCGCCTCGGGAAGTGGAGGCGGACGTCAATCGTCGTATCGAGGAGAGCGTCATCGGTCTGGCCGGGGTGACGCGGGTCGTCAGCACCGCAAACGAGGGCTTCGGACAGATCCGTATCGAGCTGGCGACGTTCGCCGAAGCGGGAACCGTTCTGGACGATATTCAGGCCGCGGTCGACAGCATCGAGAATTTTCCACCGGTGACGGCGGACCAGCCGGAAGTGGAGCTCCAGCAACTGGCGCTCGAAGTCATGACGCTCGCGGTGTCCTCGACGACGGCCGACGAGAACGAGCTTCGAATCGCGGCGGAGCACGTGCGCGAAGAACTGCTGGAGCTGCCGGCCATTTCCCAGGTGCAACTGAAGGGCACCCGCGACCGGGAGATAGCCATCGAGCTGAGCGAGGAGGAGTTGCGCCGGCACAATCTCACGTTCAACGAATTGTCCAACATTCTGCAAAGAGCTTCCCTCAACCTCACATTCGGCGAGCTGAAAACCGAAGCTGGCGGGGTGGTTCTGCACACTGTCTCCAAGCGGCGCTTCGGCGAGGAGTTCGAGGACATTCCGATCATCACGAGACTCGACGGCACCATCGTGACGCTCGGCGACGTCGCCGAGGTCCGAGACGGGTTCGTCGACGAGGCCATCGTCACGCGGTTCGACGGTCAGCCCACGGTGCTTGTGCGGGTCGATGCCAGCGAGGTGGAGTCCGTGGTCGGGATGGCCCGGGAAATCAATCGCTGGCTCGCGAAGTACGAGCCCCCCCGGGACGTCACCGTCAGCATCTGGAACGACAGGGCGCAGCCTTCTCTGGATCGTCTGTCGGGGATCATGAGAAATGGACTGATCGGGGCATTGCTGGTTTTCCTCTGCCTCGTGTTGCTGTTCGACCTCCGTGTCGCGACATGGGTGACGGTTGGGATCCCGCTCTCCTTCATCGGCTCGCTGCTCTTTTTCGGTCCCGCGGACCTCACGCTGAACATGGGAACGATCTTCGGATTCTTCCTGATGGTCGGCATTGTCGTGGACGACGCAGTGGTGGTCGGGGAGAGCATTGCCGCGGAACGCGAACGGGGGAAGGCCTCGCTGGATGCCGCGATTTCCGGCGCAAGGGCGGTCGCGGGCCCGATCACCGTCGGTGTGATCACGACGGTGCTGGGGTTCCTGCCATTCCTCTTCATCACCGCTACCAACTATCAGATCGTCAACGTCTTCCCCTACGTCGCGTTCTTCGTCCTTCTGGTGTCGCTCATCGAGGCATTCTTCATCTTGCCGGCCCATCTCTCGCACGAGCGACCATGGAGCGCCTCTCCGCTGAGCGAAGTGCAGAACTACCTGCGTGGCTGGTTGGAGGGAGTCCGAGATCGAATGGTGGGCCCCGTGGTCTCGTGGTCCGTGCGCAACATCACGCTGACCCTCGCGTGCGCGGCCCTGGTGGTTGTCGCCGCGGTATATCTCCTGAGATCGGAGAGCGTCCGCATCATCATCCTCGACAGGAATGCAAGCATTTCCGGCAATGTGCAGGCCGATCTGCGGCTTCCCGTCGGGGCGCCGTTCGACGCGACCCTCGCGACCGCGGAGCATTTCGTCAGCGCCGGCCACGCCGTCAATGAACAGTTTGGCGGAACTGCAATTCGTTCAATCAGCATCGTCGCCGGCAACATTGCGTCGACCGGGTTGATGGGGAAGGACGACGGCAACGCCAGTCACCTGGCGTCGGTGAGGCTGCACCTGCACAAACGCCCGATGCGCACCGCCTCGCCCGCGGAGATCGAGCGACGGTGGAGACTCCGGATCGGAGACGTCTCCTATCTGGAGAGTGTGGAGTTCCAGACCGCGCGAACTCGGGAGCGGCCGAGCGTCGCCTTCGCGCTCAAGCATGACGACGAGGACGTGTTGAGGCACGCGGCAACGGAGCTGAGGGGCTTCATGGCCGGCATGTCGGGCCTCTACGAGATTTCCGACAGCCTGTCACTCGGCAAGCGGCATTTCGAGATTGAATTGACGCCCGCGGGGAAGGCTGCCGGATTGACGCCGGCGTCGTTGGGAAGGCAGTTGCGCGCCAACTTCAATGGCGCACAGGTCCAGCGCATTCAGCGTGGGCACGACGAAATCAGGGTGATGCTGAGATATCCCACCGAACAGCGGCGAAGCCTCCGCGATCTCGCAAACGAACGCATTCTTCGTCCCTCGGGAGGAGGGCTCGGCGGGCGATCGCGTGCCGGCGACGCACCGACATTCTCGGAGGTTCCGTTGTCCACGGTGGCGCGTCTCACCGAGAGGCGCGAGATGGCGACGTTGACGCGTGTCGACGGAAAACGCGCTGCGTTGGTCAGCGGCCGTTCCGACAACGCGACCATCACCCCCATTCAGGCGAGGCGAAAGATCAACCAGGAGTTCATTCCCGATCTTCTCGCTACCTATCCCGGCCTGAAGATCGAGCCCCACGGAGCCGCCCGAGACACCAGGGCCATGCTGGAAACCCTGGGTGTGACGGTTCCGCTGGCGCTGCTTGCCATGTACGCGCTCATGGCGGGTTTTCTTCGCAGCTACTGGAAGCCGCTCGTTGCCGTGGTGGGTATCCCCATCGCATTTGCCGGCGCGGTGCTGGGTCACTGGATCCTGGGGTGGGACTTCACCGCCATGTCGCTGTTCGGCGTGATCGGGGTCGGCGGTGTCATCGTGAACGATGCCTTGGTTCTTCTCCACCGCTACAACACGATTCGCCGGGAAGGCGCCGGGATTCCGGCGATTGCCGCGGTGTCCGCGGCGACCCGTCACCGCTTTCGTGCGGTGCTGCTGACCAGCCTGACCACGGTGCTGGGACTGTCTCCCCTGCTCTACGAGCGAAGCGACGAGCTGATATTCCTGGTGCCTCTCGTCGTCAGCATGCTGGGCGGGCTGGTCCTGTCGGGCCTGTTCATTCTCTTCATCCTGCCGACGCTGGTCATGATCGCCGAGGGCCGTCACGAATAGTGACGCGCAACTCGATGACCGCCGACTCCTCCCACGGGAGCGGCCGGCAAGCGTCATCCGACCACCAGGGGAGCATCGGTCGAGAACAGCGGCGACAGGTTCTCCTGGCCGTCGCCGTGAATCAGGTACATGTCCTGGAGATGGAACTCGTTCACGTGCGGTTCGAACGCGAGCACCATGCCGGCTTCAATGGGAGTGTCACACGCCGGAACCAGATACGGAGCCTGCTGGTGCCACCACGCCCCCACGCTGTGTCCGGCGATGGCGACCCGCCCCTCCAGCCCCGCCTGCGCAAACGCCGTCTGAGCAGATCGGTGGACATCGCAGGCCCGAACCCCGGGAAGCGCCTCGGCGACGGTTGCCCGGTAGATGTCGCGTACCGTCTCGTACCTCCGGAGCAGCTCGGGCGGCGGCTCCCCGATGACGACGGTGCGAGACTGGTGTCCGGGGTAACCCCGGTACCACATGACGTAGTCGTTGCGGATGACGTCGCCAGCCCTGAACTCGAACGTGCTCTCGCCGCCGTAGACCACGGTGTTCCGACTCGAATTCAAGATTCCATGCGCCCAGTTCGCGCCTCTGACGAGGCAGCCCGCGACAAGGCGGGCATGGAGATCGCATTCCCTCTCGCCGGCGCGTACCGTCGGATACACGTCCAGATACACCTCGTCGAGAATCCGGGCCGCATCGCGGATGCGCGCGACCTCTCCCGCAGTCTTGATCCAGCGCACCTCCTCCATCATGCGGGCGCAGTCGACAATCTCCGCGCACGGCAGCTCGCCTTCGAGCTCGTCCCAGTCCGCGGCGCTGACCACCGTCTTCTCGAAACCGACGCGTTCGCCCGCAAGGCCAAGGTCGTGGAGCACCCTCGACGCTCGCGCGTAGAGCGACTCGCCGTAATCGTCGAAGACCACGATGTCTTCAACCCACGAGTCTCGCCGTGCACGATCGACGGCAAAGCGGTTGAGCACCAGAACCGGCGTTCCGGACCGTGGCCAGACGATGAGCACCCCCCGCGGAGAATCGGAGAAATCGAGGTGCCGAGCCAGGGTCCCCGCGTAGTCGAAACCCGCGAGATAGGTGAAGTTCGTTCCCGAGCGCAGCACCACCGCGGACAATCCGTCCCGGTCCATCAATGCATGCAGGCGCTCGACATTGGCGATGTTCTTCCTGGTGTTCATGGCGGTCTGGTCCCGGCTTCCATGTCATTGACGGATTCTCGAAGACCCGGCCGAATCCGGATTTCGCCATGGAAGCCGTCCCGTGCCGAAGCCTCCTGACACAGGAACATCGAGACGTGGCGTCGCGCTGCGCATTCGGCATTCCGTTGTCGGGAGGTGGCGGGTCTCCGGTGTTGAGCGCATTTCGTTTCGACACTCGGACTGATTCTGGCACTCATCATCGTCCGTTCCCACCGCCTCTACGCTGCCAACCGGCGCCGGTCCAGCCAGCCAATCAACCAGGTGGGCAACAGCGCAGCGACGAATACAAACGCCACGAGCAGGAAGCCATCCTGGTACGCGACGGTGGAAGCCTGGGCCGCAATCATCTGCCCGAGGTAGTCCAGGGCGACGAGATCATGAGTCGCGTCGGGCAGCCCGCTCGGGGCGACGAGATCGCGGGCATGGTTCAGCATCTCGCGCATGGCGGCATTGTCCGCGCCTTGCGTGGCCGCCATTGCATCGACGTGAAACTCCGTCCGTCGCTCCAGCAGGGCGACCAGGGTGTTGATGCCGAACGCGCCGCCAAGCTGGCGGAAGAAGTTGATGGTCCCGGTCCCGTGCTTGAGTCTGTCCTCGGGCACGGCAGCGATCGCGGTCGCGGTCAGGGTTGGCGTGATGCACGCCATGCCGAAGCGGCACACGACCGCGAAGAGCATGATGTGAACGTACGGCGTATTCCCGTCGGCACCGGATAGCAGGAACGTTCCGCCCGCGAAAATCAGCAATCCCGCGGTGATGAGGCCGGCTGGCGGAAACTGGTCCGCCGCGCGCCCGAACAGGGGCGTCACGACGACGACGACAAGACCCGCCGGCAGCAGCAGCAAGCCGGCCGCGGTGGGCGTAAGTCCTTGCACGAACTGGCCGAACACCGGCGTCAGATAGGTAATGCAGAAGTTTCCGGCCCCGTAGATGAGGGTGACGACAATCGCCGCCGCAAACCGTGGATTCGAGAGCAATGAGAGGTCGAGAATGGCGCGGTCCGATTGAAGTTGAGAGCGGACGAACAGCACACCGGTCACCAATCCCAGGCCGAGGCAGCCGGTGATGAAGTCCGACGCCCATCCGATGCGCTGTCCATTCGCGACACCGGACATCAGACAGACGAGCGATACGCACAGCAGCGCGTATCCCGTCCAGTCGAACCGCACTCGCCGCGTGGGACCATCCTCGTCCGGCATGAAGAATGCGCCGAGAACCAGTGCAACCGCGACGAAGGGCAGCGGGACCAGGAAAATGTAGCGCCATCCGAGCCCGTCGATCGTCAGCCCGCCGACCACCGGGCCGAAGCCGAGTGCGAGCCCCAGGCCGCTGATGTAGATGCCGGTTGCCATCCCCCGCCGCTCCAGCGCAAATGCGCCGAGAATGGTCGTGAGCACCAGCGGCTGGACGATTCCTGCCGAGAAGCCCTGCATCACTCGTCCGGCGATCAGAAAGTCGATTGACGGACTGGCCGCGCAGACGAGGCCCCCGGTCGCGAAGAGCACCAGGACCGCCATGAACGCGAGTCGCCGGCCCAGCCAACCGGTAATCCACGGACCCAGCAACTGACTCGCGGTCATCGTCGCCAGGTAGGCGGTGGCGAGGAACTGGGCCAGGCCCTGACCGATTCCGAACGTTCCCATCACGTCCGGTACCGCCACGTTCACGATGGTTCCGGACAGCACCATCGTGAACGCCGCCACCATGCCGGTTCCGGTCACCACCCAACGACCGGCAACGCTCGCTGACGGCTCGGCGGACATGGAGCGCCCGGCCGGCAGCTCTCGCGCGTCAGCCACGGACGTCGATGTCGACCTCGACCATCATTCCCGGCGCCAGACGCTCTCCGGTCGGCTCGAGCTCGATGCGTACCGGCAGCCGCTGGGTAATCTTGGTGAAGTTTCCGCTCGGATTCGGGTTCGGCAGCAACGCAAAACTCCCGGTCGTCGCGCTGCCTATGGTCTGCACCCGTCCAGGAAAGACCTCTCCCGGGTAAGCGTCGACCCGAACGTCCACCGGCTGCCCGACCACGAGCTTGCGAATCTGCGTCTCCTTGACATTCGCCTCGATCCAGACGCGCTTCGGGTCGTGCACGATCGCAAGACGCTGACCCGGTCTCACGTATTCGCCCGCCTGCGCGAATGCTCGGTCCACCACCCCGTCGATGGGGCTTCGAATGGTGCGGCCCGCGACATCGAGTCGCTGCTGCTCGATTCGCCCCCGCATCTCCGTCTCCCGATGACCGAGCTTGTCGAACTCACGATCGAGCACATCGAGACGGACGCGTTCCACCCGCGCTTCGTCCACCTTGGCCATGGACTCCTCGAGCTCGGCCACCGCCATGCGGTGCTCGGCTTCGATCCGCCGCGCCTCCGCCCGCGTCTGTTCGAGCTGCTGCACCGAAATGACCCGCTTGTCATGGAGCGACTGCGCGCGATCGAGTTCCGCCAGTGCAAGTTCGAGCTGCGGCTCCAGTGCCGCCACCGAACCTCTCGCCGCACGATGGGTCGAACGCGCAGTCTGCAGCCGGCTCCTCGTCTGCTCGTCGACGAGTTTGCGTTCTGCCGCGAGCCGTTCTCGTTCGGCGCGTGCGGCGGCGAAGCGGGCTTCGAGCTGTTCGAGCAGCAGGACCTGCTCGCGTGCATCGATTCGTGCAATGAGCTGATCGCGAGCGACGCGATCGCCCGACGCGGCGGCAAACTCGACCAGTCGACCCGCCACCCGAGCGCTCACCGTGATGAGGTCCGCAGTCACGCGTGCATCGTTTTCGTGCACATGGGTGAATCGCTGCTTGACCTCTGCAACCACGAACCAGGTCCCCGGTACGACCACCGCCAGGGCGGCGATGCCCTGAAGAAGACGCCATCGCGTTCGTGCCGTCACTTCGATACCAGCCGAGGGAGAGAAGCGGCGCCGGAGAGCATGGACAGGTGATGAGAAGCGGCGCGGCCAACCGGGCACGACTCGCCGACACTGGATTGGGCAACCCGGGAAATGCCGAAATCGCGACGAGATGGAGCGCCGCCGCAAGTCGGTTCGTACATGCCGGACATCATCTGCCGTCCATGGTCCGTGAGATTCCGATGGCGGCTCCCCTCGAACCAATTGCCATGTATGCGCTCGTTGCGGGATTCCTTCCCAGCGACCTGGAAACGCCGCCCGCAGCGTCCGCCGCATGAGGGCTACCGGGAAGATGACAGGAAATTCTGCGCCCTCACGTGGGCCGTACGGCAATCGGCGCCCTGAAGCCGGTCAGTCGCCCCCGGCCGCCGCAGCCCGTGTCCAGGCCGACTCGCTGATCTTGCCGCCTGCCAGATCCGCCGCGAGTCGATCGGTGGTTCGGGCGGCGGGCTCGCCGTAGCCTCCCCCGCCGGCGGTGTTGATTTCCACGCGATCTCCGGGTTGAAGTCGAACGAGTGTTTTCGACGGGATGACCTCCTCCTCGCCGTTTGCCCGTCGAATGACCGAATGCGCACACGCGCCCGGGTGGCCACCCGCCGCACCCTGAGCCGGACGCCGATGTCGCTCTCCCCGGTGGGTAAACACGACCTCGCCCGCCAGCACCTCGTACTCCCGACTGATGCCGAGGCCGCCCCGGAATTCACCCGGTCCGCCGGAATTTGCCCGCAGCTCGGAACGACGCATCCGAATCGGCACGTCCATCTCCAGTGCCTCGACCGGGAGGTTCATGCAGTTGGAGCCGTCGGTCTCGATGACGTCCACGCCATCCTTGCCCTGGCTCGCACCGCTCCCGGACGCGATGAGCTCTCCCACCACGTATGGCGAGCCGTCCTCGCGCGCACCGCCGAACGCAAGAACGTGCAGAGCGGCGGCGGCATCGGCCGGAGCATCCGCGGGCCTCGCCTCGCGCAGCGCACCGATGATTGCCCCCGCGATACGCTTGATTGTGGAGGTGCGGGAGTTGACGGGCGCCGGTTCGCGCGGATTCACGATGCTCCCTTCCGGAAGCCGGAGCTCGATTGGCCGGAAACATCCTCCGTTGATCGGAATCGACGAATCGGTCATGGCGAGCACCGCGAAGTAAGCGCCCGCATACGCCCCCGACGGGACACAGTTGAACGGCCCCCGAACCTGAGGGCTCGTCCCTTCGAAATCGACGAGCACCCGGTCTCCATCGATGATCGCCGTGACCTCGATCCGCACCGGCTCGTCGAGTGCGACGCCATCGTTGTCCAGCCAGTCCACGTAGTGGTAGCGACCGTCCGGCATGCGCTCGACAGCCCGTCGGGCCAGTCGTTCGGAGCGGCGCAGAAGCTCTTCCGCGATTGCAGGCAAGTGGTTCGAGCCGTAACGCTCCGCCAGCTCGCCGACGCGGCGCGCACCGATGGAGCATGCCGCGACCTGGGCGTTGAGGTCGCCCATGAACGTTTCGGGCACTCGCACATTGAGGGCCATCAGGTCGACGAGGGTCTGGTTGACCTCGTCTCCGTCCCGGTACTTCAGCGGCGGAATGCGGATCCCTTCCTGGTAGATCTCGGTTGCGTTCGGGGGGACCGAGCCCGGCGACATTCCGCCCACATCCTGATGGTGGGTCATCGCGGCACTGAAGGCGATGGGCCGTCCACGGGAGAAAATCGGCATGACGAGCGCGATGTCCGGCAGGTGGGTGCCCCCGTGGTAGGGGTCGTTCATGATGTAGATGTCGCCCTCTCGCATCGTTCCTGGCGGGAACTTCCCGATGACCGTCCGCACCACCGGAATGAGGGTTGCGAGATGGATGGGGATGGCGGTCGCCTGGGCAAGGGTCTCGCCTTCGAGCGTGAACAGGCTCGCCGAGGCGTCGAGCCCTTCCTTCACGATCGGCGAGAACGAACTCCGAACCAGGGTCGACTGCATCTCGTTGGCGATACCGTCGAGCTTGTTGCGCACGACTTCGAGGGTGATGGGGTCGGCGCCGGGGTCAATCGTCGATGCCATGTCTCTTTCTCCTCCGGGTGCGGCGACGCTTGCCACGGCATTGACCGGATGCGGCAACGCGCACTCAATGAACGACTGCACATCGAAAGTGTATCGCACGCCGCAGGCCGGACGTCTGCCGGCACTCCGCGGCGCAGCCCAGGTATTCGTCCATGGCTGCAAGCCCCGGCGTCGACTCGCCGTCGCAGACCCGATACAGATGCTCCCGAGCCGGGCGCGACATCAATCAGGGGCCGGAACTTGCACCACGACCGGCCGCGATGAGGCTCAGGACCTCGTGCACGACAGTCGCGGCAAGCAGCGCAGTGATCTGGCCCGGGCCGTCGAACAGCGGATTCGTCTCCACCACGTCGGCTCCGACCACGTTCATCGCAGAGAGGGCCCGCAGCAGGGTCAGCGTCTCCCGGGTGGACGGCCCGCCCGCCTCCGGCGTCTGAACGCCCGGGGCGCAGGAAGGGTCGACGAAGTCGAGATCGAACGTGAAATAGACCGGCCGGGCGCGGACCCGCTTTGCAACGCGCGCGGCGGTGCCGGCCATTCCCAGGTCGAACATCGCGTCGCCCGTGATCACCTCGTAGCCGAGGTCGATCGACTGGCTGACGTCGTCCGGCCGGAAGAGCGATCCGCGCATGCCGATCTGGATGGAGGCTTCCGGCTCGACAATGTCCTCCTCGACCGCTCGTCGGAAAGGCGTGCCGGCGGAGTAGAGCTCGCCCCCGAAGTAGCCCGGCCAGGTGTCGGAGTGGGCATCGAAGTGCACGAGCGCGACCGGTCCGTGCTGCCGGGCCACAGCGCGCAGGGCAGGCAGGGAGACCGAGTGGTCGCCGCCGATGCCGACCGGAAGGATGTCTCTTCGCACCAGGGAATCGATGGCGGCCTCGATTCGGTCCATCGTCGCCTGCATGTAGCCGGGCACTACGCTCGCGTCGCCGGCGTCGGCAATCCGCAGCCTTTCGAACACGTTGAGGTTGCCCCGGTACGGGTTCACGGGACGCAGCATGACCGACATCGACCGGACCGCGTTCGGCCCGAAGCGCGCCCCGGTGCGGTAGGGAGCTCCGGAGTCGCACGGAAGGCCGATGATCGCCGCGTCGAGGACGTCCTCGACGCTCGCCTGCGGCAATCGCATGAAGGTCGGCAGCCCGCAAAAGCGGGGGCTGTCCAACGAATCGACCGGAAGGAACCCGCTCATCTCCCGCCGTCCGCCGGTCGAAAGGGTGCAATCGGGAATTCGATGTAAAGCATGAGATGGCTCTCCCTCTCCATCCGGAGACAACCCGACGGCACGCAGGACTCGGGCGCCCGGGCCGCGTTCACGAGTCCGGCCGGGAACGGATCCGGGCGCCCGCAGGGCGCGCGCCGCAGCACGGCGAGTCCGGTCGGATCCGTGTGCGCAGCCGCGAATCGGTGAAGTATTCGCGCTAGAACTTGGTGCGAATGGGCTCCTCCGGTGCCGGGCTGTAGCCGATGAGCTTCGAGGTGATCTTCTCGTAGGTGCCGTCGGCCACGACTTCAGCCAGCTTCTCGTTGATCGCCCGTATCAGGTTCGGATGGTCCTTCTTCGCCGCGAACCCCTTCTGGATGCGGCTCAGATAGCCGGGAATGATCTTCAGGGGCAGACCCGACTTCTCGATCGCCCAGGCCGCGGCAATCGAGTCCGTGATCATCCCGTCCACGTTCTGGTTGGCGACGTCGCGGAACGCGTCCGCCTCGGTCTGGTAGTACTTGGTCTCACCCGGGCCGAGAGGCTTGGCGAGCTCCGCCCAGGTCGAGGCGACGAGCACGCCCATCGTCTTGCCCTTGAAGCCCTCGAGCGACGCGACGTCGGAGTCCTTGTGCACGACCAGGCGGCCGCCCGATTCCAGCCAGCCGTCGACGAACAGCACGCGCTCCTGGCGCTCCTTGGTGATGTCCATGGTGTCGCACAGCATGTCGTACTTGTTGGCGAACAGCCCGACCAGCAGGGACTCCCACTTGGTGATGACGTACTCGATCTCGAGCCCCGTGCGGTCGACCGCTTCCCGGAACACCTCGATCGCGAGTCCGCTCCACTTGCCGTTGGCATCCTGCATCGCGAACGGCGCGTAGCTGCCGGAGAACGCGCACTTGAGCACCCCCGGGGTAAGCAGCTCCAGCTCTTCGGCGGCGATGGGGCTGGCCCCGAGGCCCATCGAGATCACGGCGGCCGCCGCCAGTCCACGCAGCTTCGTCTTCACATGCATCGTCTTCCTCCTCCTGTGCACCGATGAACGGCGGCGCGCGGCGCCGCCGGTGAAATCGTCCCTCAGTATGCGACCTCGTAGCGCGTCTCCGCCCAGCGCAGCAGCACCATGAGCATCGTCGTCATCACCAGGTAGATGAGAGAGACGAGAATGTAGAACTCGAACGGACGGAACGTCGAGCTCACGATCACCTGGGTCTGAAGCATGAGTTCCATGATCGTGATCGTCGACAGCAGCGACGTGTTCTTGAGCGTGGTCGCCGCGTCGTTGGTGATGGGCGGGATGATCACCCGCACCACCTGGGGAAGCACGATACGCCGCATGAGCTGGAAATACGTCATGCCGAGCGCGGAGGCTGACTCGCTCTGCCCCTTCGGAATGCTGAGCAGACCGCCGCGGATGATTTCGGCGACGTAGGCGCCCCCGTTCAGTCCGAGCGCGATGACGCCGGCGGTGAATGGATCGAAGTCGAGGCCAATCTGCGGCAGCCCGAAGTAGATGAGGAATATCTGGGCGAGCAGCGGCGTGCCGCGCACGAACCAGAGATAGAACTCGGCCGGGTAGCGGAGCATGCGGAACTGCGAGGCCTTCATCAGTGCGCACGCGAGGCCGCACACCCACGACAGCAGGATCGACAGGATGGTGACCTCCACGACCACGACCGATGCGGGCCAGAACTGCGGCAGGTAGGCTTCGATCTGGCCCCACCAACCGTCGACCGCCAGGTACATGTCCGAGTAGCTGGCTACACTGCTGCCGGATTCGTTCATGCTGCCGTCCTTTCCTGTGTGCGCGACTCGGTCACGCTGAGCTGACGTCGTGCAGCACCCGTTCCAGGAAACGGCGGGTGCGCTCGCTCTTCGGATTGCTGAGGAGCTCTCGGGACGGACCCTCCTCCTCGATGAGGCCCTCGTCGATGAACACCGTGCGGTCGCTCACCGCCCGGGCGAAACCGATCTCGTGAGTGACCACGAGCATCGTCATTCCGCCCCGGGCGAGCGCCGCCATCAACTCCAGCACCTCGCCCACGAGCTCCGGGTCCAGGGCGGAGGTGACCTCGTCGAAAAGCATCAGCTTCGGCTGCATCGCAAGTGCACGCGCGATCGCGACCCGCTGCTGCTGACCTCCCGAGAGACGCGACGGGTATTCGTCGCGCTTGTCGATCAGGCCGATGCTGTCCAGCAACCCCTCCGCGGCGGCGACGGCGTCGGCACGGGCGGTGCCCTTGACGATGATCGGCGCCTCGATGACGTTCTCGAGCACCGTCTTGTGCGGCCACAGGTTGAACTGCTGGAACACCATGCCGATCTCGGCCCGCAGCGTCGCTCGCGCCCGTTCGCGGCGGAGCCATCCGCCGCTCGCCGCTCCGAACTCCACCGGCTGGCCGTCGAACACGATGGTGCCGCCCGTCGGCTCCTCGAGCAGGTTGACGCAGCGAAGCATCGTGCTCTTTCCGGATCCGCTCACGCCGATGATCGCGATGACCTCGCCCTTGGCCACGTTCAAGTCGACCCCCTTGAGCACCTCGAGATCGGCGAAGCGCTTGCGCAAGCCGGCAATCCGGAGCAGCGGAGCGGACGCGTCGTTCACCGGAACGCTCCCGCCTCGACCACCTCGTAGTGGGCGTCGCGCGGCGTGCACTCGGCGCCGTTGATGGGCGTCACGTCCTGCGGACAGGCCGAGAGCACCACGATGGCATCCATTTCCGCGCGCAGCCGAATCCGGTCGCCGGGACGCGATTGCGGCGGTTCGCGATCGAGCGCGCCGCTGCCGTCCCAGGGCACGTTCATGAAGAGATTGAGCGGACCGGGGGTAAAGTCGATGGCCATACCGACTCCGGACAGCGCCTCGTGCAGGTTGTCCTCGCAGCTTCGATGGCCCTCGGCACAACCGTGCTCACGATAGATTGCCGCATTGCACGCGCAGAGCAGCGTGTCATGCACGCCGGGCGAAGTGTCCTCGACGATTGCAAGGATGGGGCGCCGCCGGCTGGTCCAGAGCGTATCCCCGACCCGTGGCACGAGCCGGCTCAGGCGCGAGCGGGTGTGCTCCATCGACATGTGCTCGCGGGGGTCGTTGCGGTTGAACGCCCAGGTATCGAGCACTTGCGTGCCGTGGGTATTGATGATGACGATTTCCGAACCGCGCCCGAGCGGGATGGCGACCCCGTGGCGGGCCGGGATGGTGCCGGGTCTGCTGATGTGATCTGTCATCGTTCCCCCCGCCGCGACCGTTGTCGCCGCACGTCACCGAGTTGCATCAGTGGCCGTTGCAAGGCCGCCAGGCATGGCCAGTGGGCTCCGCAGACTGGGTTGACCCATCGGCAGTATAAGGCGTCAAGCGACACCCGGAATCACGCAGTCTCGCCAAGGAGGAGTTGGTGATTGGGGTCGGTATGTCGAATCAGCCTGCCAGCTCTTCTGCGAGCTCTCGCAGCCCGATTGCCTCCACGCCACCGCCCTTGGGGTAGCGATCGTCCCCGCCATGGACCAGGAACGCTCGGTCCGGCTTCACGTCGTCGAGCGCCACGCGAAATCCTTTCTCCACCGTGGGGGCCAGTCCCCGCTTGATTTCGATCGCCCAGACCCGGGCACCCGGCAGCTCGAGAATGAGGTCGATCTCGACGCCGCTCGCCGTCCGATAGAAGCTGGCCCGGGCGCGATCCGGAGCCGCCCGGAGCAACGTCTCGACGACGAAGCCCTCCCAGCTCGCACCGGCGATCGGGTGGCCGAGCACGCCCTCGGAGTCGTCGAGCCGCAGCAGCGTGTGGACGATGCCGCTGTCGCGAACGTAGACCTTGGGCGACTTTGCCAGTCTCTTGCGAACGTTGGCGTGAAAGGGCGGCAACCGCCGCACGAGCAGGAGGTCCACGAGCAAGTCGACATACCGGGCGACCGTCTTGCCGTCCACGGCGAGGCTTCTGGCCAGCGCGGCGGCATTCCACAGACCTCCCTGGGAGTGCGCGAGCATGGTCCAGAACCGGCGCAACGTGTCGGCCGGAATTCGGGGGCCGAGAGCGGGGATGTCACGTTCCAGGTAGGTGCGGATGAAGCTCTCGCGCCAGATCGCGCTGTCGGCATCGGTCGGGGCGAGGAAGCTGCGAGGGAACCCGCCGCGAATCCAAAGCCGCATCAGATCGCGCCGCGCCAACTCGCGGATGTCCAGTGGGCCGAGTTCCAGGTACGCGATACGCCCGGCGAGGCTCTCTCCCGATTGCCGCAGGAGATCCATCGAGGCCGATCCGAGCAGCAGAAACTGCCCCACGGGCTCGCCGCCGCGGATGCGCTCGTCGATGATTCCGCGAAGCGTCTGAAACAGATGCGGGGCGCGGTGGATCTCGTCAAGCACCACCAGGTGGTCGCGTTTCGTGACGAGATAGCCCCATGCATCGGCCAGCTTCTCCCGGTCGACCGGGTTCTCCAGGTCGAGATACAGGCCTTTCTTGACGGGATGCCGCTCGCGTGCCTTGTCCGTCTCCGCGAAGACTTGCGCCAGCGTCGTCTTGCCGACCTGGCGCGGTCCCAGGAGGGCAACGGCGGGGAACAGCCCCAAGCGTTCCTCCAGGCGCTTGCTCAGCAGTCGTGGGATGGTGTGACCAATCATCTTTGCAATTATGGAATCAGAGTCCGAATTTGCAAAATTTAATCGCCGTCACCGATGTGCAATGAATCTCGCCGGCGGGAAACCTGCCGCGCTGATTGGCTCCAGTGCGCGAGGAAGTGGAGTTACCCCGGTCTCGTGGACACATTTGGGCTTTCGTCACCAGTCCTGAGGTGAGCGATCGCCGGTGGTGGTGAAGTATGAAGACGATCCGAAAGTTCGACGCCCTGGGGGAGCGATACCAGTTCGATGCACGCCTGTGCCGTGCCGGCGCCGGCTGGGCGCAAGTCGACACGACACAGGGCGCGAGCTATTTCGGGACATGGACGAATCCGAGCACCAGGCAAATTCTCGAATTCTGCGAAGGCGACATCACGCTGCGCACCGCCGAGGCCGACGACGAGTACGTCACCGCCGTGCGCGAGCTCCACGCCTGGAATCTGGAACGCAGGTACTGGAAAGGCATTGATCCGGGGTTCGACGAGGCTCTCAGAGGCGAATTCCACCGCCTCGGACTCGCCGATTTGCTCCACTGATGGAGCATCCCGTGGAGGTCTGCCCCCCTTGCATCTGGCAAACCAAATATCTGAAATGTAGATCAAAACGGAACTCGGGCGGCCTCCGAGGATGGGGGTCCCACGGGAGAATTCAGGAAACAACAACGGCTGCGACGCGATGGAGGCGGGGCCCGGTTTCGAGGGGCTGGCGGCCGAGCGCGACCTGGGGATCGTCGAAATCCTGAAGGCGATCAGGGCCACTCGACGCGCGGTATCGACACCTGCGTGCCGTACGTGTTGACCAGGACGAGCTCCGAACCACGTCCCAAGGGGATGGCGGCCCCATGGCGGGCCGGAATGATGCCGCGCTCGGCGGTGGAGTCGTTCATCGTTCCCCCCCTTGGCATGGGCATCATCCCCGCTGGTCACCGAGGTGCATGTCGATGATCGAAGGATAACGCGGTTTCAAGAAAAAGCCCGCGACCGCTCGGGCGGCCGCGGGCTCGAACAACGCGGTGCAAGTCTATCCGTAGCGCCGGCGCTTGAAGCTCACCGTGCGCTTGTAGTCGTCCATGCTCCCGATGCGCCGTACGTCGGCCCACGTTCCCTTGTAGTACGGTACAACGTTCTCGTCCGTCCACTCCGTGGTGACGTCGCCCATGACCCCATTGTCGTAGGCGAACATCATGAACGTCTGCCCCGGCTTGATGTCCGGCTCCAGATAGGCCATGGCGAACGTCGAGCCGTAGTCGTTCAGGACCTCGACGATGTCGCCCGACTCGATCCCGAGTGACTCCGCGTCGCCCGGGTTCATCTCCAGCGGCGACATCGGAAAGCGGCTGCGCCGGAAGTCGATGTACTTGTCGTGGTAGGCGGTCTGCCAGATGTGGTTGGTCCGCCCGTTGTTGATCCAGAACCTGTACTTCGACTTCTGCTTCGCCACCGGTTCCGGCAGCCCCGGCCACGGCGCGGACTTGAAGTGCGCCTTGCCGTCACCGGTGGAGAACTTGTAGTCGGCGTAGATCATCGGGGTGCCGACGAGCTTGCCGTCGGTGTACTCCTGCACCGGAAGCTGCACGCCGTTGTTGCCCATCGCGCGCAGCCGGTCGTAGGTGACGAGATGGCCGGTTCCGCCTCCCTGGCTGTCGATGCCCTCGGGCTGGCGGAAGCCGTCGTTGAAGGCATCCTCCTCGGTGCTCCAGTCGAAGCCCGAGAAGCGCTCGGCCATCTCGGCGTTGCCCTCCCTCTCGTAGAGCGCCTTGACGGTGTTGGCGATGTCCGCCGCGATCAGGCAGTCGGCCCTGGCGGTGCCCGGCGGATCCATGAACTTCTCCGACAGCCGCATCCGCCGCTCGCCGTTCATGGACGTGAGGTTCATCTCGCCCGGGTGTGCCGAGGGAAGTGCCAGGTGCCCCGCCTCCATGAACTTCACGGGGTAGAGGTCGATGACGGTGACGAACAGTCCGCCGTTCTTCACCGCCTCGTAGGCGATGTCGATGGTCTCCTCGACCGTCGCGCCCTTCGCACCCGCGAGCGCCGCCTTCACGATCCGCGAACGCTTCAGCACCGCCTCGCGATACTGCTCGGCGTTGAGCGTGGTCTGGAAGTTGTTGCACGCCCAGGAGGTGAGCATCATCCCGTTGCCGTTGATGATCTCCTGGTCGATGTAGGGCGCGGGGCGCGGACCCGGATACGGCGGCCGGGCGTATCCTTCCTGGTGACCGCCCATCCTGACCACGCCGGTGCCCCGGCGCCCCACGTTGTGGGTCGCGAGCACGAGGTCCACGAGCGCCGACTGGATCTTGTAGTTGTCGTTGCCCCAGATGATCCCCTTCTCGTAGGCGTGCATGGTGCGCTTGCGATGCCCCGACGCCTTCGGCGCATACGCCCACTCCGCTGCCTTCTTGAGATTGTCGACCGAGATGCCGGTAATGCTGCTGGTTTCCTCCAGGGTCATCCGGTTCGCCTCGAGCGCGGCTTCGAACCCGCTGGTGTGCTGGGCGATGAAGTCCGCATCGTGCCAGCCCTGCTCGACCACGTGGGTCAGCAGGCCGTTGAACAGCGCGATGTCGGTGCCCGGCTCGATGTCGAGATGCAGCACGTTCTCCTTGCCCGCCACCTGCTCGGCCACGGTGACGGTCACGGTGCGGCGCGGGTCCACGATGACGAGCTTCGCGCGCTCTGCCGACTCGCCCGGGAACCACTCCTTCTTCTTGCCGGCGCTCTCCCCGGTCAGGTTCGGGATCCAGTGCGCGAGGAAGTAGTTCGTCTGCGTCTCGTAGGCGTTGGTGCCGACCGCGATGATGGTGTCGGCGACCTCCGCGTCCTCGTAGGAGTTGTTGAGCTCGCCCACTCCCATGTCGCGCGACGCGTGGCACTCGGAGTTGTACGCCGGGCGGTTGTGGATGCGGACCATCTTGGTCTGGAAGGCCGAGAACATGAGCTTGCCGGAGCCCCAGGTGTTCTCGAAGCCGCCGCCCGCACCGCCGTGGTCGAAGCAGTTGAACATGAGCTGGTCGGGCCCGTGCTCGTCGAGGATGCGCCTGGCGAGACCGCAGTAGATGGCGAGGGCACGGTCCCAGGTGGTGTCGATCCAGTCGTCGCCGGTGGACTGCCGCGGGTGCTTCAGGCGGTTGGCGCCGACGCCGTCGGGCGTGTACATCACCGAGGCGAGCTGCCCGCCGCGGGTGGAGGACAACCCCTGATTCACGGAGCAGTCCTTGTCCGGGAGGATCATGATGTTGTGCTTGCGGCCGTCGTTGCCGGCGATCACGTTGTGCATGGCCGGGGTCATCACAATCGACTGAGCCGGAAGCTGGCTGCGGAAATCGAGCCCGAGCGCATTCTGGTCCGGAGCTCGTCCGCCTTCCCGGTTCGCGTCCCACTTGTAGACGTGATAGCCGCATCCGACGATGCAGAAGTGACACGTCATGAGCGACTTCGCGGCGTCCGTGGGAGGCAGCGGAATTCTGTCCTTGTTGATGCTCATCGAATGTCCTCCCTCACAGGATGTTGGAGACGCGGCCGTAGATCAGGCCGTCGACCGCGACCGCGGAGACGCTGTCGTCCGCCGAATCGTGCTCCAGCACGATCTGCGGAAGGTTCTCGGTGGCCTGCCCGCAGATCATCTGGCCGGAGAGCTCGGCATCGAAGGTGCTGAAGTGGCAGGGACAGCGGAACGTGGCGGAGCCGCCGTCGTACACCACCGGGCATCCCATGTGGGTGCAGAGACTGCTGTAGGCCACGATGTCGCCGTCGGGACCGACTCCGCCCGGCACCGCGCTCCCGATCTTCACGAGTGTGCAGGGCGATGCGTCGTCGGGGTACGCGAAGGTGACCGGCTGACCGACCGCGAGCTTGCCGGCATGGCCGACCATCTTCTTCTCGAAGGCAGGTAGCGCCCCGCCCGCCGCCCTCGCGTCGGGGCTCGCCACCACCGCGCCCACCGTCACGGCGGCGCCGGCGGCGACCCCGCTTCCGCTCGCCTTGAGAAATCCACGTCTGCTGAGCTTGTTCATCTCCTGGTTCGCCTCCTTTGCGTGATGCATCCCGCGGGCGCAAACCGGAACCTCGGCCACTCGTCGCCTCGCCGTGACGCATCCGGATCGACGGCCGCGCGGATCGCTTGAACTCGAGTCGTGCAGCGCAACGCCGCGCAAATGGCGGGCCAACGGAGGAGGAGATGTCGCCCCTCGGAATTGTTTCCAGGCTTCAGTCGGTTACGTCATGCCTAGCGGGACGGGAGGCGTGCACGTGCGTATCGGGTTACCGAACCGTAACTGCGGTGCCGCCGTACGCGTGATCGTTCGGCCGATCCCTCCCTTGGCCATGGCGAGCGCCACGCGCATGAACGGGGAGGCTGTGTCCCACACCACTTGGACGAGATTCTGTGTCGCGGGAGGTTGTCGGGCGTCGCGGCGGCACGGATTCTGCCGGATGAGGCCCCCCAGTGTGGGTACAATCATCGGCGCCGCCGGCAGAGGAACGCCGGTGACATGACCAGCACCGTACCGCTGCGCCGCCCCGCGCTCACGCCAGACGGGCGGCTCCGGAAATCGCGGAGACGGACGAGGCGGCGTTCACCACCGAGCGCGGCCGGGATGTAACGGCCATCGTGTCCATGGACGCCAGCACCACGGGAGAGAGGGCATGAGAGAGCAACCGTTCGAATTCGTGAGCATCCGAGTTCAACAAAGGCCGATGGGCATTTTCATTTCCAGCGAAGACGTACCGGGACTCTTCTTGTGGGGCTCCGATCCCGAGGCGGTACTTGCCGATGTCGTACCGGCGATCGAGCGGCTCTACAAGCATAATCGACACCTCGACGTGGAAGTACTGCCCTGGGCGATGCCCGCCAGGAACTCCAGTGGCGAGCTCGTTCCTCACCGATTTGCCGTCTACCGGCGTCAACCGCAAGCCAGGATCGCCCGATGGTTGACGGCCCCTGGGTAGGTAAACACCTGCCGTACGGGATGGTGAAGCAGCGCCTCGAAGCCCTGAACTGCCGGGAGGTGGAACGGATTACGGAAACCTCCAGGCGTTGGGAGGCTCCAACCGGATTCACGTTCACCATCTCCATGAGCGAAATAGACTCGGAGACCCTTGCGGGCATCGTTGAGACGGTTCTTCGCTCTGCGGAGCATTCGCCTTCCTGACGCTACGGCCGTGCCACGCCCCCGCGCCCATCTCACCCGATACCACGGCGTGCTCGCCCCGAACTTCAAGCACCGCCACCACATCGTTCCCAACCCTGCCCGTCAATCCGCCCGCGAGCGCACCACAGCCCCGTTGCGCCTCGACTCCTGTGCCCCTCGGCCCACACCGTCTTGCTGCCATGCTTTCATCATGACAGCCGGGCAAGGCCGTGATGATTCGCCCCGTATAATGACCCGCTCGGCTCCCGACATATTGCGAGGGAGAACGACATGCGTCACACGCTTCGCCGCCTGTTTGCCGTTCTGTGTCTGGGCTGCGCGTGCCCGGTTGCGCACGCCGAGGCATCCGATCCTCCCCTGAAGTTCGGCATCACCGCCGTCATCCTGCAGGACCAGAACGAATTCCTGGCGCAGTGGGAGGCGCACCTGGAGTCGGGACTCGGCCGCGACGTGGAGTTCGTCCAGCGCGGCAGCTACGCCGAGATCAGCGAGCTGCTGTCGAGTGACGAGATCGACATCGCGTGGGTGTGCGGCGCCCCCTATGTCCGCCATCGCGATCGGTGGCGGCTGGTCGCGGTGCCGTTGGCCGATAGCAAGCCAAGCTATCAGTCCTACCTCATCGTGCGCGCGTCGGACACGCGCCGCCGCTCCTACGCCGATCTCCAGGGAACGGTGTTCGCCTACTCCGATCCGGACTCGAACTCGGGGTACCTGGTACCGCAGTTCGAGATGCTGACGCAGGGGTTTCGCAGCGCCGGCCTGTTTCGCAAGACCTTCTTCACCTGGTCGCACCACGACACGGTGCGCGCGGTCGCGGTCGGGCTCGCGCAGGCGGGAGCGGTGGACGGCTACATCTGGGAGACGCTTGCCCGGATAGAGCCGGAACTGACCCGCGAGACCCGCGTGGTCGCGAAATCCGACTGGTACGGGTTCCCGCCGATCGCCGCCCGTGCGTCGCTCGCCACCGACGATCTCGAGGCGATCCGGCGAGTTTTCGTGACGATGGGCGACAGCCACGGGGGACGGCGGCTGCTCGGGCGCATGAACCTCGACGGATTCGTGCCAGGCGAGGATGCCTGGTACGACGGGATCCAGCAGATCATCCGATTCGTGGACGGACAGTATGCTCAGGGACCTCAGCTATAGGTACAAGATTCCCCTCGCCTTCACCGGCGTCATCCTGCTGACCGCGATCGCGCTCGCGTCGACGACGGCGGTGAGAAGCTTCGAATCCGCGCGCTCGGACCTGCTGGCGAGCGCCGAGGGACTCGGGGCGGTGCTCGCTAGCGCGCTCGCCGACCCGATTCGAAAGGACGCGGTGTGGCCGGCGTACCTCACCATCCAGGGGCTCGCCTCCGCCGAGGCCGGGATGTCCGACCCGCTGGCCGTGGTCGTCGCGGATGCCCAGGGACGGGTGTTCGTGTCGAGTCGGCCCGAGCAGTTTCCGATCCTCGCGCGGCTCGAGGACGTGGGGCTGGTGCCGGACTCGCCCCCGGGCCGCACCGCGCAGCGCCGGGGCGGGGGGCCGGCGGCGATCGAAGACGACGCGAGCGACCGCCTGCTGATGGTGGTGCCCATCGAATTCGCGGGAGCGAGCCTCGGGCGCGTGATCCTGATCTATCCGCGCTCGCGCCTGCTGCCGCCGCTCTACGAGAACGTGCGCGGCACGGTCTGGACCACGGTCCTGGTGCTGCTCGCGCTGATCCCCCTCGGATGGGCCTGGGGGCGCCGGGTGGCGGCTCCGCTCGTGCACCTCGCGGACGGCATGTCCAAGGTCACGACGATGGCGCCGGAGGAGATCGCTCTGCCGCAGATCCGGACCCGCGACGAGATCGGACGTCTCACCGGCCAGTTCCGGACGATGCTGCAGGACTTGCGAGAGAAGCGCGAGGTCGAGCGGCAAATGGTGGCGACGGAACGCCTCGCGGCCCTCGGGCGACTGTCCGCCGGTGTCGCGCACGAGATCAACAACCCGCTCGGGGGCATGCTCACCGCGTTAAGCACGTACCGGCGGCACGGCGGACGGGAAGCGCTTTCGAACCGGACCGTGTCGCTGCTGGAGCGCGGCCTTCAGCAGATTCGGGAGACCGTCTCGGCGCTGCTCGTCGAGGCGAAGCTCGAGACCCATCCCCTGTCCGCCCACGACATCGAGGACGTGCGCACCCTCGTCCTGCCCGAAGTCCACAAGAAGAAAGCCAGACTGGAGTGGGTGAGCAAGGTGAACGGGCCGATGTCGCTGCCTTCGACCCAGGTCCGGCAAGTGCTCATCAACCTGCTCCTCAACGCCATCGAAGCAGTCGACGACGGCGGGATGGTCGGCTGCGACATTCGCAGACATGCGGAACTGCTTCGCATCACCATCGAGGACGACGGCGATCCGATCCCCGACGACCACGTGGAGCACCTGTTCGAGCCGTTCGCCCGCCACCACGCCGGCGGAAGCGGTCTGGGATTGTGGGTCACCTACCAGATCGTGCAGCAGTTCAAGGGTGAGCTGACGGTCGACAGCCGGCCGGGCCTGACCCGGTTCCGCGTGGAGCTTCCGCTCACGGGCGGTGGACAATGGATGTGAGTACGTCGGTACAGCCGACCGTCCGGGCAAGGGGATGGAGGGCGAGCACCGGCCGGCACGACCGGAGGACGCATGCAAGCTAGAGACAAGACACTCTGCATCGTCGAAGACGACCCGATCATGCAGGGCTATTTCATGCTAGCTGCAAAGAGGTGACGGCATGACCGTGAGGTTGGGGTCTGGCTTTTTCGCAGCGCCTCGTCTATAAGGGGGATATGGCGGATGCGTTCGACAAGGCGCAGGTGGTGGTCGGCGAGGTCGA
>JAJDUQ010000030.1 GCA_022826505.1 Gammaproteobacteria bacterium | reverse complement strand
ACGAACAGCGGGACCGCTATGAGGGTGTCGCGTTCGACCACCCAGTAGAGGCTCCGGAAGTTCGTGACCCCCGCGCTCAACCACTCGATGGGACCGCCGTGGGCGAAGTAGGCGCTCGGGTCGTCCGCGAAGAGCCATCCGCACAGCGCGGCCGCGCCGATGGACAGGATGGCGGAGCCCGGAAGCGCGAATCCGACCGGAAAGCCGGACATGAGCGCGAACACCATGAGCAGGATGAGGACGGCGAGGAAGACGAGCTCCATGGCGTTCGCTCTACGGGTGCGACGGGACGGCGCTCGCGGGCGCCGCGTCGTCGCCGGTGTCCTTCCTTCTCAGGACGGCGACGCTTTCGAGGAAGTATGCGGTGAACTGCGCCGCCATCGAGAGGGCGAAGATGACGAGGAGTCCCGCCATCAGGTACTTCACGTACATCCCGAAGCCGCTCTGCGAGATCTCGAAGTTGAGCAGCGGGCTCGCGAGGCTGCTCCCCTTCGTCCACATCCCCATGGTGAGGATGATCCAGCACAGCGGCACCCCCAGCGCCATGGAGCCGACGGCGTTGGTCCATGCCTTGCGCTTCTCGCTGAACCGGGCATAGAACACGTCGACCCGGACGTGCCCTTCGTCGACCAGGCTGTACGCGCTCGCGAGCAGGAACAGCGACGCGTACCAGAAGCGCACGAGATCGCCCATGAATGCCTGCTCGTAGGAGAAGATGAAACGCGTGAACACGATCTGGATCTCGGCGAGCACGATCAGGAGCGCGAGCCAGACCACCGACAGCGAGCGGGTGAACAGCGCGATGACGCACGACAGCGCCATCAGCGGCAGGTGGACGTACTGGCCGCGGAACTTGGACAGCCCGAGCTGGATGGTCATGTCGTCGCCGACCAGCGGGGGCAGGAAGTCCTCCACCCGCAGGAAGGAGATCACCGCATCGACGAAACCGACCAGGAACACCGACCAGAACGAGGCGCGGATGATGAAGGCGGCCAGCTCGGAATATGCGTCCGCTCCGACCTGGAGCGGTCGATGCAGCGTCGATGCAATCCACACGACGGCGAACAGGATCGGGACGACGTAAATCGCCACCTGAATCCAGCCCCTGAACACCTGGGCGCCGTCGAGCGGGTTGCGAAGCGGCGCGAACCCGAACCAGCCGGCGTCGGCGAAGAGTGCGGGGAGGCCGGGCCAGCCCCACCCGAAGGTCAGGAAGAAGTTGGCGGTGAAGGCGAAGGTGATGGACACCACCGCCGCGGCGACGATGCGGGATGCAATCTCGACGCCGTCCACGCCCGCGAGCGCGGCGGACCGTGACGCGCCGGTGTCGGGCCCCGTCGCCGTGGTTGCGGTCGATGTCATCGTGGCGATGACCGGCGGGAGCACGGCGGCGACAAGGACAGGGAGCCTCCGGGCGATCCGGAGACTCCCCGCTGATCATGCTCCCGCCGGTGCGGGAGCTTCGGTCGAATGCCGTGCTGCCGTGCGGCTCAGATACCGATGCCGAGCACGCGGTTGCGCTGCTTGAAGTACTCGATCTCCGCGATCGAAAGCCAGCTTGCCACGTCCCTCATCGACGTGCGGAAGCTGTCGTCGATCCGCCTGGCGAGCTCGCTGTGCTGGCGGGTCTCTTCGAAGACCTCTTCCGCCGCTTCTCCGAAGGCGTCGACGATGTCCTCGTTGAACTTCTTGAGCTGCACGCCCTGCTCGGTGATGAACTGCTGGAGCAGCCCCGGGTTCTTGGCGTTCACTTCCGAGAACAGATCGAAGTGGGTCTGGACGCAGCAGGCCTCGATGAGGAGCTGATCGGACTTCGGCAGGCCGTCGTACCACGCCTTGTTGACCCCGAAGCCGACGATGGTGCCGGGCTCGTGCAGGCCGGGATAGTAGTAGTACTTCGCCACTTCCCAGAACTTCATGATGCTGTCCATCAGCGGTCCGGCCCACTCGGTGCCGTCGATGGCGCCGGAGACCAGGTTCTCGTAGATCTGAGCGCCCGGGAGCGACACCGGAGAAGCGCCCATCTTCGCGAGCACGTCGCCGCCGAGACCCGGGATACGGAACTTGAGCCCCTTGAAGTCGTCGGCGGAGTTCATCTCCTTCCTGAACCAGCCGCCCATCTGCACCCCGGAGGTGCCGCCGACGAAGCCCTTGACCCCGAACTCGGCCGACAGCTCGTCCCAGAGCTGCTGGCCGCCCATCCACCGGATCCAGGCGTCGCACTCGGGGGCGATCATGCCGAACGGCACCGAGGCGAAGTACGCGAAGCCGGGATGCTTGCCCTTCCAGTAGTACTCGGCCGCGTGATAGATGTGCGCGTTGCCGGAGGCGACCTCGTCGAACGAATCGAACGCCTTGACCCTCTCGCCGGAGGCGAAGTACTGCACGTTCAGCCGGCCGTCGGACATGTCCGTGAGCCGCTGGGCGAAGGCCTGCGCGTTGGTGCCGAGCGCCGGGAAGTCCCGCCCCCAGGTGCTCACCATGACCACTTCCTGACGGCCCTGCGAAATCGCGGGCGCCGCGACGGTGGCGGCGGCGACGCCGGCGGTGCCGGCCGCGGCCTTCTTCAGAAAGCTGCGTCTCTTCATGCTCTGCTTGCCTTGCTTCTTGGTTTGTTTCATCAATCTCCCTCCTTGCAGACGGTGTAAGAGCGAGCGACGGGCCAGCCGGATCCTGGTGGATGCCGGCACCTCGCGGGCTCGAATTCAGGGATCCATGCCGACAATCCGGCCCTCGGTTCAGGATTCCCAATCCAGCGCTACGACCCTGTTCGTCATTGTTCGTCGAATTTCAATACCAGATCAACATCAATTCTCGTCTCCGGGTCGATATCGTGACTCATGCAGGACGCCCGCCCGCCATGGCGCGAAGCGTGCTCAACGCGGAATTCGACCGCGGTCTCCACAGGCTCCGGGACTCCGCTTCCAGAAAGCGCTCGGCCATCTCGCGCAGTGCATCGGGGTTCTTCCGCTCCAGGAACTCCCGCACGGTCTCGTCCTCCAGGAACGCCGAGTGGACGGCATCGAAGTGGTGGTTCTCCACCATGCCGGTGGTGGCCGCGAAGGCGAACAGGTAGTCGAGGGTCGCCGCCATTTCGAAGGCGCCCTTGTATCCGTGACGCTGCATGGCCTGAATCCACTTCGGGTTGACCGCCCGCGCCCGCACCACCCGGGCGATCTCCTCCTTCAGGGTCCTGATCCGTGGGGTCTCCGGTCTCGAATGGTCGTTGTGGAAGACCACCGGGCTCTCGCCGCTCAGGTGCTTCACGGTGGCGGTCAGCCCCCCTTCGAACTGGTAGTAGTCGTCCGAGTCGAGAAGGTCGTGCTCTCGATTGTCCTGGTTGTGGAGTACGGCCTGTACACCGGCCAGCCGGGCTTCGAACAAACCATGCTCCGCTTTCCCTTCCGCGCCGGCGCCGTAGGCGTATCCGCCCCAGGCGATGTAGGCGCGGGCGAGGTCGGATTCGGACTCCCAACCGCGTTCGTCCATCAGTGCCTGCAAGCCGGCACCGTAGGCGCCGGGCTTGGAGCCGAAGACCCGGAATCCGGCACGGCGCGCGGCCGTCGTTTCGTCGACACCCTCGGACACGAGCCGGGCCGTCTCGTCGCGAGTTCTCGCCGCCAGCGGATTGAGCCGCTCCGTCTCGTCGAGCATCGAGACGGCACGCGCAGCGGAATCGAACAGGTCGATCTGGGACGGAAAGGCGTCGCGGAAGAAACCCGAGATGCGCAGTGTCACGTCGACTCGGGGTCGGTCCAGCAGGTCGAGGGGCAACACCTCGAATCCGGTCACTCGCCTCGACGCCGTTTCCCACTTCGGTTTCACGCCCATCAGCGCCAGGGCCTGCGCGATGTCGTCGCCGCCGGTGCGCATGTTCGCGGTGCCCCATGCGGAGAGCGCGATACGCTTCGGCCACGCACCGTGCTCCTGGCGGTAGCGCTCCAGAAGGAGCGACGCCGACCGCCAGCCGAGTTTCCAGGCCGCCGGGGTCGGGACGGTGCGGGTATCGACGGAGTAGAAGTTCCTTCCCGTGGGCAACACGTCGAGGCGCCCGCGAGTGGGGGCGCCCGAGGGGCCTGGGGCCAGGAACTTCGCGTCCAGGGCATGCCGGCACGCATCGAGCTCGGCGGGGCCGGAGGCGACGACCCGTGGACGGAGATCGTGTTTGACGAAATCCAGCACCGCACCGGTGCGGGTCCACCCGGCATCGGGTCGTTCGGTGCCCTCGACGAGCTTGCGGGCCAGAAATTCCAGCCGTTCGACCGTGTCGCCGCAGGTGCGCCACGGCTCCGGTGCAACGAGTTCCGCGGGACGAGGTCCCTGCCAGCGGTCTCCGAGGTTCGCGGACAACGGGTCGAACTCTCCCAGTTCCAGGTCCGCGGCGAGCGCCCGTATCAGCGAGGCATCGATGGGCTCGGCGTCCCCGCGTGGCAGTCGCACCATCGACACCAGGAGGTCGTGCAGCGCTTCCCCCTCGGGCGCTCGTCCGAACACGTGCAGGCCGCCTCGAATCTGCATCTCCTTCAGCTCGCAGAGATGGTTGTCCAGCTTGGCAAGCGCGGTGTCGTGATCGTCGGTCGCTACGATGCCGCAGTCCCTGTCGAGTCCGACGTGGGCGGCCAGCGCCAGGATCTCCTCGCGCAACACCCTGAGTCGACGCGGGTCCACGCCTGCGGCCTCGAAGTACTCGTCCACGAGCAGCTCGAGTTCCGCCAACGGCCCGTACGTTTCGGCCCGGGTGAGCGGCGGCGTGAGGTGGTCGACGATGACGGCCTGCGCCCGGCGCTTGGCCTGGGTGCCCTCGCCGGGGTCGTTGACGATGAACGGATAGAGGTGCGGCAACGGCCCGAAGACCGCCTCGGGGAAGCACGCCTCGTCGAGCGCGAGCGCCTTGCCCGGCAGCCATTCCAGATTGCCGTGCTTGCCGGCGTGGATGACGGCGTTCACGTCCTTCACGGTGCGCAGCCACGCGTAGAACGCGAAGTAGCCGTGCGGCGGCACCAGGTCCGGATCGTGATAGCTCGACTGCGGGTCGATGTTGTAGCCGCGCGCGGGCTGCAACCCGATGACGACGTTGCCGCACTCGAATGCGGGCAGGGCGAACTCGTCGGAGGCGGCGAGGTAGAACGGGTCGAGCCGGGGCTCCCCCCATCGTTCGATGACGCTTCGGCGTACCGTCGCCGGTAGCGAATCGAAGAATTGGCGATAGGTCCGCAGGCCCAGCGTGGCCGATATCTCGCGGCCGTCCAGCGCGGCGTTGGTGGGTCCGCGGCGCAGCCTGTCGATCAGCGCGTCGCTGTCGCACGGGATGTCCGTGAGGCCGTAACCTGCACACCGGAGCTTGCGCAGCAGCTCCACCACGCTGGCCGGCGTATCCAGCCCGACCCCGTTGCCGAGCCTTCCGTCGCGATTCGGATAGTTCGCGAGGATGACCGCGAGGCGTCGCCGGTCGACCGGTGTTCGGCCGAGCCGTACCCAGCTCGCCGCGAGCCTCGCCACGAACTCGACCCGGTCCGGCACCGGTTCGTAGACGACCAGCGAGCATTGCGTGGACTCGTCGAAGCGCGCCTCGCCCTTGAAGGAAACCGCGCGCGAGAGGACTCGACCGTCGACCTCGGGCAGCGCCACGTTCATCGCGATGTCCCGGGCGGAAAGCCCGCGGGTGCCGGTGCGCCAGTCCTTCTCGTTGCCGCCGGAGAACACCACCTGCAGGATTGGTGCGCCAGTGGCGTTCAGCGGCGAGTCGACCGTCGGCTTCCCCGGCGTGGAGACGGCGAATCCGGTGCCGTTCAGCACCACGCTCGCACTGCTCTCGATCAGAAGCGACTCGACGACCCCGGCCGAGACCGGATCCTTCAGGCTCGCGCAGTAGACCGGCAGGCAATTGATTCCGGAACGCCCGAGCGCCTCGATCAGCGCCCGAACCGGGGCGACGTTGTCCGCCTGCACCAGGGCGCGATAGAAGACCAGCGCCGCCACCGGCCGGTCATTCGCCCAGACTTTGCGCAGGTCGCTCGGGCCGGGGTTGTCGAGACCGGGCCACCAGATCCCCGCCCGTGGCAGCTCGGCCGGTTCCAACCAGTCGAACCGGCGGCCGATCAGCGTCGCCGCGTAGGCGAGAAAGCCGCCGGCGTTGGCCGCACCGCCGTGCAGCAGGAAGCTCCACAGCCGCCGATACGCCTCGCTGTCGACGGTCGAGTGCGCGGCGAGCTCGGGGTCCGGCTGGTCGTCCCCCGGCAGCAGAGCGACCGGCACGCCGGTGCCCGCGCAGGTCTCGACAATCTGTTCGACCCCGTAGGGCCAGTAGGACTTCCCGCCGAGAAGACGCACGATGACGATTCGAGCCCTTGCGACGATCTCCTCGCAGTAGAGATCGACCGAGGCGTTGTGCGAGAGCTGCATGAGGTTGGCAAGCCGCACGCTGGGAAACATCTCGCCGAGTGTCCCGCACGCCGCCGACAGCGAGGCGAGCTCGGTGTCGGCGGCCGACAGGACGACGATGTCGCCGGGCGTCTGACCGAGGTCGACGGCTTCGCTGCCGTCGGCGACGACGCCCGGCTGGGCCTTGAGAAGGTGCATTGGTCGGTGGAACGGGAAGCGCCTGTGCCGAATGACGGATTGTCGGCGAGTTCCCGAATCATTGCCTCCGTGCCGGTTCGATATGGGTCGAGGGAAATCCTACAAGACAACTGCGGCCGAATTGCCGATGTCTCGTCGAATGTTCTCTTTCCGCGCATCGCCGACAGGCAAACGCCGGGGGCAGCGTGACAGTGAATTTCGATTCGAACGAAGGCGGCATGCGGCCACCGCCGTTCAGGCACACGATCTGCAACGTCCTCGTGGTAGCTAGGATTCTCCGATTGCCGTGGAATGCAGGTACATGCAGACCATCGACCTGCCCACGCCGCAGGATGGCAGCCGGGTCCGATCCGAACTGACCCTGGAGACATGGCTCCGTGTCCCTCGGCGACATTGCCTTGGCCACGGCGGACGCGACTACCTTTGCGTGGTTCGCGCGAAGGCGACGAGCGCGGCGTTCGGCCCGCCGCCGGTCGCAATGACGACGAACTGCCGTCCCGAACGCGTGCGGTAGGTCATCGGGTTCGCGTTCGTTCGAAACGGCGTCGCGCCACGCCAGACCTCGGCTCCGGACGTCTTGTCGAACGCATACAGGTACGGGGCGCCCCCGCCGAGAAACACGAGACCCCCTCTGGTGACCATCGGGCCGGAGTTGCCGCGCGTGCCCAGCCGCTCGGGCAGCTCGACCCCGCGCAGCAGCGGGTGCTCGCGCACGGCTGGGCTGCCCTCGCCGAACGGCACCCTCCACGCGATCGTGCCCGCATTGAGGTCGATTGCCACGAGGTGCGCGTATGGCGGCTTGATGAGCGGAATCGGGCCGAGCTTGCTCTCCGGGGTTTGCGCGGCGCCCGGACCGCCGGCTTCCCGAAACATGACGAGCGTCGCACCGTAGGGACAATTGTTGCTGTACTCGACGTCGACTTCCCGGTCGTCACCCGTATTCACGCACACCTGGTTCGTGTCGGCGTCTTCCGACGTTCGCACGTACAGCAGTCCGCTCTCGGAGTCGAACGCCGCCCCGCCCCAGTTCGCGCCGCCGCTCGTGCCCGGGCGCTGGAGCGTCCCGCGCAGACTCGGCGGTGTGAACAGCGGACCCAGCCGGAACCGCTGCATCTCCTCCACCGCCAGGGCGTGGATCTCCGGCGTCAGGTCGTTCGCGTCCTCGAGCCACACCCCCTGTCGGCTGAAAGGCGGTGGACGGGTCGGGAACGGCTGGGTCGGATACAGCATCTCGCCCGGCACGTCGGTCGTCGTGTCCACCGCACGCTCCTCGATCGGCCACACCGGCTCGCCCGTCACCCGGTCGAACACATACGTGAAGCCGTGCTTCGACACCTGCGCCACCGCGTCGATCTCGCGCCCATCCACCGTGATCGTCACGAGGTTCGGCGCTGCGGCCAGGTCGTAGTCCCACACGCCGTGGTGCACCGTCTGGAAGTGCCATCGCCGCTTGCCGGTGCGGGCGTCCAGACACACCAGCGACTCCGCGAACAGGTTTGCCCCCACCCGACGGCCACCGAAGTAGTCGCTGCTCGGCGTGCTCGTCGGCACGTACAGCAGCCCGCGTTCGGTATCGAGCGACATCAGCCCCCACACGTTGGCGTGGCCGGTGTAGCGCCACGACTCGTCCTCCCAGGTGTCCGCACCGAATTCGTCGCTCGATTGCGGGATGGTGAAGAACACCCAGCGGCGCTCGCCCGTGTGCACGTCGAATGCCTGTACGGTTCCCGGCGGATCGAACCTGCGTTGCAACCGGTCTGGAATCCGGCTCCCAACGATCACCAGGTCCTCGAACACCACCGGCGGCGAGGTCTGGTCGAACTCGTGGCGGGTCACCGGGCGGCCGTGGCCTTCGGTCAGCACGATGCTGCCGCTCTCGCCGAAGCCTGCCTCGAGCTCGCCGGTGGCGGCATCGAGCGCATACAGCCGTTCGCGGCTGTTGAGGAAGATGCGCGTGTCGTCCCCGTCGCTCCAGTACGCGATGCCCCGGTGTTTGAAGCCACGGGGCCCGACACCCTTGGGTCCACCTTCGTAGGCTCCGGGATTGAACGTCCACCGCTCGACTCCCGTCTCCGCGTCGAGAGCCACCACACGCGTGTACATGGTCGAGAAGTACAGGACGTTGTCGACCATGATGGGCGTCGCCTGGAATGGGCCCGGCCGGGTCCCATACTCCTCGAGGGGCTTCTCGTTCGGCTTCCATTGCCAGACGATCTCCAGCTCGCCGGCGTTGGCGGCGGTGATTTCCTCCGCCTCGGAGTACTTCGTGTGCGCCTGCACGGAGCCGACGTACGGCCACTCGATCATGGCGTCTTGCTCGTGCGCGCCCACTAGGGTAGTGGTCAAGAGGACGGCTGTCGCCGCAACGAATCGCTTCATGGCGGAGCACTCCGATGGCGAACTGGCCTGTGGTTCACTTTGCGCCGGCATTCCTATGGCGAGTCTTGCAGTGCTGACAAAACAGGCCCCTTGACGACACCGCGTTACAAGAGGACTCCTATGCGCAAACCCCTGTTCTCACGGGACTTACCGCCTCTTTGACCGGCACCGCGTTACAAGAGGGCATAGCCCGCTCGGCGCGGCGTTTTCTACAGTTGGCGCTCGACATCCTTCGTGGAGAACCCCACCATGGTGACCAGACGTCTGTCCCCGAAGACGGTGTCCTTGTCATCGACCGTGAGACGGTCGACGATCCGTTTGGAGAGCGTGCGATATCGGCGTGTGGCCATCGACTCGTTCAGCATCCGTTCGGAGTGTACTTGCGATGGTGGTGCAACTGTCTCCGATGACTGGGCGGGCAAGGCAACTTCCGTCAATTCACATGATTCATACTTCCGGCCGCATCGGCGAAACCGGCCGGGGGGAACGCGGGGGGCGACGAATTGCCTGACGCCGCAGGATTGGGACGAGACATGCCTGATACCCAGGGACGATATCGCGTCGGTGTGGACGTGGGCGGGACGTTCACCGACGCGGCGGTGTTCGACGATGCATCCGGGTCGCTTCGCTACGCGAAGGCTCCCTCCACGCCGGCAGATCCCGCCGGCGCGGTCCTCGACGTGCTGGAGCGCCTCGGTGTCGATCTCGGAGACGTGCAGCGCTTCATCCACGGCATCACCATCGGGACGAACGCGGTCCTGGAGGGGCGGGGCGCCGAGGTCTGGATGCTGACCACGGCCGGGTTCCGGGACGTGCTCGAGATCGCCCGCACCAACCGCACCGTCCTGTACGACATCACCGCTCTGAAACCGCCGCCTCTCGTTCCCCGCACCCGCACGCTCGAGATCGACGAACGCATGGCCTGGGACGGCACCGTCCTGCGTCCGCTCGACCTCGACCAGGCCCGCGCCGCGGTGCAGAGTCTGCCGCAGGGAGCCGCGGTCGCCGTGTGCTTCCTGCACAGTTACGCCAATCCCGACCACGAGCGGGCGGTGGCCGCGCTCGTGCGCGGGGGCACCAGCGGAAATGCCTCCGAGGTCGGATTCGTCACCGCCTCGTTCGAGGTGCTGCCGGAGTTCAGGGAGTACGAGCGCTTCAACACGACTGCCCTCAACGCCTACATCGGCCCCCTCATGGACGGCTACCTGGCCCGTCTCCAGGCGTCCGTCTCCGCGCGCGGCTACCGTGGCCCGGTATTCATCATGACGTCGAACGGTGGGGTCGCCACCGCGGAGCGTGCCCGCCGACTGCCGGTCGCGACGGTGCTGTCGGGTCCCGCCGGCGGCGTCGCGGCCGCGGCGGATCTCGGCCGGCGCCTCGATCTCCCCAACCTCATCACCTGCGACATGGGTGGCACCAGCACCGACGTCTGCCTCATCGAGGATCTGGTCGTCCCGCTCACCAACGAGCAGTTCGTGGGTCCGTACGCGAATCGCACCCCCCAGACCGAGATCAACGCGGTCGGCGCGGGGGGCGGGAGCGTTGCGTGGATGGACGCCGGCGACATCCTGATGGTGGGGCCTCGCAGCGCGGGCGCGGATCCCGGACCTGCCTGCTACGGTCAGGGCGGGGGCGAACCGACGGTGACGGACGCGAACCTGGTGCTCCACCGTCTGAAGCCCGGTGTGCGCCTCGCCGGGCGCATCGCGCTCGACGAGGACCTCGCCCGGCGCGCGGTCCGCACGCTCGGCCTCGACTCGCTCACCGACGAGGCCGCCGCGGAGGGGGTGGTTCGCATCGCAGTCGTCCGAATGGTGAGTGCGATCAAGCAGATCTCGGTGGCGAAGGGCCACGACCCGCGTGATTTCACCCTCGTCGCCTACGGTGGCGCCGGGCCGATGCACGGTGCCTTCATCGCGGAAGAACTCGAGATCGAACGAGTCCTCGTGCCGACGGGCCCCGGCAACTTCGCAGCTCTCGGGTCGCTCATCTCCGACGTGAAGCAGGACTTCGTGAAGACTCGTACCCTGCTTCCCCGCCGTCTGTCCTCGTTCGGGGACATCTCCGACGAGCTCGATCGGCTGGAAGCGGAAGCCGGCCGGAGCCTGGAAGCGGAGGGAGTGGCGCCCGAGCACTTCTCCTGCCGGCGGGCACTCGGCATGCGCTATCTCGGCCAGAGCTGGGAAATCGACGTGGACGTGCCTCCGGACATGGCCACGGTGGCAGAGCTGGAGGCCGCTTTCCACGACACCCACGAGCGGCGATTCGGGCATCGCAACGACGGCGAGACCGAAGTGGTGAGCTTCCGGCTGACCGGGATTGGCCGGGGCAGGAAGCCCGCGTTCGGCGCGTGGAGCGCGGCGGGAGACGTCGCCGGGGCTCGGGTCGAGACGCGGCCGGTATTCTTTGGCGGCCGGTTCTTCGACACCCCGGTGCTCGCGCGGGTTCGGCTGCCGGCCGCGGCCTCCCACGCGGGGCCGGCGATCGTCGAAGAGGAGGGCGCCACCACCGTGGTGCCGCCCGGGTGGCGCTTCAGGGTGCTCGACTCGGGAGACCTGCTGATGGAGCGAGGTGAGGCATGAGTGTTTCCGAAACCCTTCCCCACCGGACTGAAGGGGCGCAGGCGCCCTCCGGCGGAACGACGTCCGGACCTTCGGCTGCGGCCGTTGTTGCGTCCGCGCGCGCGGGTGCAAGTACAAGGACGCCGCCCTCGGCGCGAGGGTCCGAGCCGTCCCCCCGGGAAGTGGACCCGATCACCCTCGAGGTGGTCTGCGAGGGGCTCGTCGCGATCGTGCGCGAGATGCGGGCCACCATCATCCGCTCCTCGTTCTCGTCCGTCATCTACGAGTTCGACGACTTCTCGTGTGCGCTCTTCGGGCCGGGCGGAGAGATGGTCGCGCAGTCGTGGGACCATCCCGGGCACGTTCTCCCCCTGCCCTGGGGGGTGCGATGCATGTTCGAGGACTTCGGGGACGACCTCCACCCGGGCGACGTCGTGTTGCTGAACGACCCCTACCGGGGTGGCACCCACCTGAACGACGTGACCCTGGTCCATCCCATTTTCGACGATGACGGGAGCATCCTCGTCTTCCCCGCAGTTCGGGCCCACTGGGTGGATGTCGGCGGCATGGTCCCGGGGAGCTACTCGGGCCTCTCGACCAACATCTACCAGGAAGGGGTGCGGATCCCGCCGATCAAGATCCTGGAGCGGGGGAAGGTCAACCGTGCCGCCATGACCCTGCTCATGGCCAACATGCGGGTCCCCGAGGAGCGTGAGGGCGACTTCAACGCCTCGCTCGGCGCGTGCCGGGTCGCCGAGCGGCGCATCCGCCGAATCTACGAACGATACGGGAAAGACACGGTCCACGCCGCCGTCCGGACCAACCTCGACCGCACCGAGCGTCGTCTTCGGGATCGGATCGCGGATCTTCCGGACGGAAGCTACTGCTACGAGGACTACCTCGAGTACTACGAGGACGGGCGGCTCGACCCGGTGCTCGTCCGGCTCGAGCTCACCGTCGACGGCGATGGCATCGTGGCCGACTTCGCGGGCTCGAACCCCCAGGTTCCGGGAGTGGTGAACTCGTCACTGGCGGTAACCGGAGCGGGCGTGTTCGTGGCCGTCAAGTCCACCCTGGATCCGGGCGGAGCGGTGAACGACGGCGCGTTCCGGCCCATCGAGCTGCGGGCGCCGGCGGCGAGCGTGGTGGACGTTCGAAGCGACGCCCCGGCCGGTGCTCACGGCGAGGTGCGAAAGCGCGCGGTGTCGGTGGCGCTCGGCGCTCTCTCGCAAATCATCCCCGAGCGGGTGTCGGGGGATCTGTGCGGCACGTCGTTCCCGAACTCGATAGGCGGCTGGAACCACCGGCGCGAACGGCAGTACGTCTACTACGAGGCGCCGGCCGGCGGGAACGGAGGTTTTGCGGGAGCGGACGGCTCGAGCGCATTCGCCAACGTCGACTTCGGCAGTATCCGTACCATCCAGACCGCGGAATCGATCGAGAACGAGATGCCGCTGATCGTGGAACGGTGCGAGCTGCGGGCCGATTCGGGAGGGGAGGGCGCGAGGCGAGGCGGGCTCGGCCTGCACCGGGAAATCCGGGTGCTCGGCGAGGAGGGAAGCTATTCGGTACTGAGCGACCGGGCCGCGATTCCGCCGTTCGGCGTCGGAGGGGGCACGAGCTCCCACCCCTACCGGGTGGCGGTGCGGAGGAATGGCTCCGAGAACGTCTTCCCGACCCCGGGCAAGGTCACCGGCCATCCCGTGCGGCGGGGCGACGTGGTGGTCATGGCGTCGGCCGGAGGCGGCGGCTACGGCGACCCACTCGATCGCGACCCGGAAGCGGTGCGCGCCGACGTGCGGGCGGGGTTCGTGTCGGCCGAGCGCGCCGGCGAAGGTTATGGGGTGGTGCTGGACGGGGCCGGGGAGGTGGACCGAGAGGCGACCGCGGCCACCCGCGCGGCGATTGCGGGCACGCGCTTTCGCATCGCAGTGCGCGCGGACGAGACCGACCCCTATACCGGGGTTCGAGGGCGACGTCGCACGGTCCGCCTCGCCCCTGCGACCGCGGAGCGCCTTGGTGTCGGGGACGACGATCTCGTGGAGTTGATCGGCGCCCACCCGGCTCCGCTCCGGGCGTGGGTGCGGGTCGAGGCGGACGAGGCCGATGCCCGGAGCCTGGGAATCGACGCATTCGGCCGCCGCGTGCTGGGGGTCGGCGAGGGCGACGAGGTGGAGTTGCGCCGCATCGCACAGCCCCATCCGCCGGGCGGCATGGCGCATCCCCCGTCGTAGCAGCGCAACGCCGCGCGTGCTCCGGCGGCGCCTCGCGGCCTGATGCGCCGCATCGGATGCCGTGGTCCGCTGCGCGCGAGACTTCGGCCTCCAGTCAGCTCCGGAAGATGCAGGGCATCACAGCGCCGAGGGCGTCGCCGGATTTCATCATCGGTCGACGCGGACCGCGCAGGTCAGTCCATGATGTGTCGGTCCTACGCAGGCACGGGAGCACCGGGGACGGGAAGCGTCGCGATGCGGTTGACGTCCTTGTAGAGCAGGTAGCGAAACGGCCCCGGACCGCCCGCGTAGCAGCCCTGCGGACAAAAGGCGCGCAGCCAGATGTAATCACCCGCTTCGACCTCCACCCAGTCCTGATTGAGCCGGTACACCGCCTTGCCCTCCAGCACGTAGAGCCCATGTTCCATGACGTGGGTTTCGGCGAAGGGGATCGACGCCCCCGGCCGAAAGGTCACGATGTTCACGTGCATGTCGTGGCGCATGTCTGCCGTATCCACGAATCGTGTCGTCGCCCAGGCGCCGTCGGTGTCCGGCATCGGCACCGGCTCCACCTCGTGGTCGGCGGTCACGAAGCACTCGGGCGTGTCGAAATCCTCCAGAGGCTGATACGTCTTGCGGATCCAGTGGAAGCAGGTGGGTCCGTCACCCGTGTTCGCGATCGTCCAGTGGGTGCCCGGCGCCACGTAGGCATAACCACCGGGCGAAAGCGTGTGCTCCTTGCCGTCGAGGGTGAGTCGCAATGCGCCGGCCATGACGAACACCACGCATTCGACGTGCGCACCCGGCTCGGGCCGCTCGCTGCCGCCTCCCGGTTCCATCTCGACGATGGCTTGCGAGAACGTCGTCGCAAACCCTGCTACCGGACGCGAAAGCACCCACGCGCGGGTGCCCAGCCAGTGCGGGAAGCGGCTGGTGACGATGTCGCGCAACACGCCGCGGGGTATGAACGTGTACGCCTCGGTAATCACGGCGCGATCGGTCAGCAACGACTGCTGAGGCGGAAGGCCGGCCACCGGTGTGAAGTAGAAACGGTCGCGCGTCGGTCGGCCGCTCCGTTGCCCAGTGGTCATCGCGTGATTCCTCCGTCGAGGTCCCGCGCCCGTCCGCCATCCACGAAAACGTGTTCGCGCGCGCGGTTCGAGTGCCGGAGAGCAGCAACGTAGCCCCGAGTCGGATGGAATCCCAATACCGATTTCTTCGCTGCCTCATCAGAAAAACTGCTCGCGAGTCCACCGCTTGTCCGTCGCCGCAGCGCTCCGAGCCTGCGACGAGGGCGCCGCTCCGCCCGGACTCTCGACGCCGGGTGCCCCGGCAATCCTTCGCGGTCAAGCGGTCCCGGACCTGTCTCAGCCGTTCAGCATCCGTCTGACCGAGCCTTCATCAAGCCCCTTGCGGCCAATCACCACCAGCCGTGTGCATCGGTTCTCGCGGTCGCGCCAGTCGCGATCGTAGTAGTGCTGTACCCGCTCGCCCACCGCCTGGATCAGCAGTCGCATGTCCTTGCCCGGGACATGGGCGAAGCCCTTCACCCGCAGCACGTCGTGCTCGACGATGGCCGCCCGCAGTCGGCGGAGCAACTCGTCCGCGCTCAGCGTGTCCGTCACCTCCATGCTGAAGGTGTCGAAATCGTCGTGGTCGTGGTCGTCCACACCGTCATGGTGGGATGGTCGAGCATCGAGGTCGTCCTCCGCCGCGGCCCCGAGGCCGAGCAGCACGTTCGGATCCACGGCGCCGCGAGCGGCGGTGACGACCTTCACGGACGGCCGGAGCTGCCCCGCGACCTCCGAGGCAACCCGGTCGAGCGCACCGTCGCCGAGGAGGTCGGACTTGTTGATGACGACCATGTCCGCGCATCCGAGCTGCTCCTCGAACAGCTCCTCCAGCGGGCTCTCGTGCTCCAGCGCGTCGTCCTCCTCACGCTGGGCCTGGACCGCTTCGGGGTCGGCCGCAAACAGGCCGTCGGCCACCGCCCTGCCGTCGACCACCGTCACCACCGCGTCCACCGTCACCCGGGTGCGGATGTCGGGCCAGTTGAACGCCTTGACCAGGGGCTTCGGCATGGCGAGTCCGGAGGTCTCGATGACGATCTGGTCAGGCTTCTGGTCGCGGCCGAGCAGCGCCTCCATGGTCGGCACGAAATCGTCGGCGACCGTGCAGCAGATGCAACCGTTGGCAAGCTCGAGGATGTCCTCGTCCTCGCAGCCCTCGATGCCGCATCCCTTGAGGATTTCGCCATCGATGCCGACATCGCCGAATTCGTTGATGATCAGCGCGATGCGCCGACCGTTCGCGTTCTCGAGCAAGTGGCGGATGATGCTGGTCTTGCCGGCCCCGAGAAAGCCGGTAATGACCGTCGCCGGAATTTTCTGTGTCATTCCATTCCTGTCCTGTCTGCCCGGGCCGGCATGCTCGACTACCTTCCGCCAGCGCCGTGCGGACTCCAGATCGAGATGGTACGCCCACGATAGTACCTGCGGGCCGAAACCACGGCTCGCGACGGGTTTGACCCGATGCGGCTGCGCAAGGTCCGAAGCGCCTGCCGGTTCGGTACCGACAACCTGCGACGGTTCGCGAACTATCGGCCACGACAGCGTTTCCATTGCCGGCGACTCTCGTGCCGGTATCGCTCCGGCCGGTCCAGTCTGGCGTTCGCCTTGTCCGAATAATCCACGGCTTCTTGAAGTGCGTCCATGAGATTCCGCTCGACCCTTCGCACGACGTTCTCCTGTCCGGCTTCTTCTCGACCTGCGGCGGACACGTGTCCCGCCTGTTGGCTCCTCGCCCACGCAAGGTTGAGTCGGGCCTTCTCCATCGCCATTGCCTGAACTCTGCGCGTGACTGCTGCGTGCTCCTGGGGAAACGGGGGTGCACGTCAGATTTGTGGTATGAGGTCATGATGTTGCAGCTTGGCGCTCCCAGTAGTCGTCGAAGCGGTTGCTGGTGATGGCGCATCGCAGGGCGATGATGGCGTTGGCGCCATCAACGCTCCAGTGCA
>JAJDUQ010000118.1 GCA_022826505.1 Gammaproteobacteria bacterium | reverse complement strand
CCGACAGCTCGAGCACTGGCACACCGGCGCCATCACCCGCAGGGCCAGCCTCCTCGACACCCTGGAGCCGGAGGCCATTGCGAGCCTCTCGCCGTTCGACCTCCGCAAGCTCGGCATCGCGGCCGGCGACCCGGTGCGGGTAGCGACTCGGCGCGGCGCCATCGAGCTGAAGGCCCGGGCGGACGGCGCCGTGCCGTCCGGCGTCGTGTTCATCCCGTTCTGCTACGCGGAGGCGGCGGCCAACACGCTCACCAATCCGGCGCTGGACCCGTTCGGGAAGATTCCGGAGTTCAAGTACTGCGCGGCGCGGGTGGAGGCTGCAATGGATCGTCCGGGCGTTTCATGAACGAACCGGCGTTGTTGCGTTTGACACGGGTGCGAGTGTCATCAGGCGACCCCGTAACCTTCCATGCGGGAGAATGGCAGCGCATTCGCCGAGTTGCCGATACTCGACGGCGCAATGATTGAAGCTCTCGATGATGCGTGAGCGCCTTGCAAACGATCACTCATGATGATCGGAATCCGAGCCACGCCATCCACGACATCGGGCGTCTGTGCTCGAAATGGCGGGAGGTTTGTGTCGAGGTTTCGGTTGACGCAGCGCCGATTTGTGGTCAGAGACAGCATGCCGCCTCCGCAAGTCGTCCATCATCGCGCGCAAGTTTCCGTTGAACTGTTGAGCGTATTCTTCACGAATACGCCGGATTTCCGAGATGATTGGATCAAGAGCCATTGTCGTCACCCATGAGTTGGTCGGGAGTGCAGATAACGGGCATTTCGAAGCCGAGGCCGCCGCATACATCCTGAATCAAGGGTTGATAGGTAGCATTGGCAATATGTGCGCAGTTCCATGTGAGCAGGTAGTCGATGCCGTGAACAATACATAGTGCAATATGTACTGCATCCGTCATCGCTCGATCAGGTAGATTCATGCGATGGATCAGAGACAACGCAACTTCGTCGGCTTGCGGCTCCGGGCTGAGCACGGAAATCCCTTCGAGAGCTTCCAGCCGGCGTTGCGCCGCCTCCGGGTCGCCGCCGGATGCTTCAAGCAGAACCGCTTCCGAGATGAACAGCTCGAAGTCCCGGCGTCGATCATCCCACCATTGGCGCGTGGTTTGCTGTTTCGCCACCACGGAGAGCTCGGAGCTACGCCATGCCGTCAGGTAGCTGGGAATTGTGGTTTCGATGTATACGGAAGGCTTCATCACTCACTCGATTCGGTGTTCGCGGGTCCACGGCCATTCTTTTCGCATAGCGAGATAGGGAGCGAATCCGCCTGTGAAGATGCGTTTCGCGATGAAATGTCCGAGCTTGCGGTAGCTCTCCCATTGAGCCTCGTCGAAGAACTGATCCGATGTCGTCTGCTGAGGAAAGTCCGGGTGAGCCGCATGGTAGTGCGTGATATCGGGTGGCTCATTTCCGACGAGCGCCGGCTTGATATGGACGATCAGGGATCTGGGTGTGGGCTCGTTCCCGTAGTACACGACCGCGATCGACGCGTTCGCGACGGATCGCCGGGTTCGGTCCGATACTCTGAAAATCAGTCGCTTGGGCGGGATGTTTCCCTCCGCGCCTGGGAATGGATCGTCGCTCCATGATCCGCGGCGCAGCATGTCGAGGCTGCCGAAATGTGCAAGGTTGCCCTGATTGAATCTCCTTCTCAGCTTGCCAAGTGCGTCGGGGCCGAGAAACCGGATTTCGGCGCAAAAATCGGTACGCGCCTTGCGAACGAGATTTGCGATGTCTTCGTAGGTGTAGTCCGGATCGGCACCCGCATCGACGATGACGATGAGAGGTAGCCGGCGTCGAATGAGCTCATACGCACCGGTGTTCTCGAAGTGACCACCGTCGGAGAGATACCACCATCGCCGGGCGACACCGTGAAAGCGCGAGAGGATCTCGTCCAGAAGATAGCCTTGCACCGGCAACAGCCAAGAGAAAAGCCGTCCGCAACCACAACCGGCCAGACTCCGTGTCACCGCGCGGGCACGCTTGGTGGGCTCCACGCCTGAATCCCACCATAACCCAAGCCGGATGTTGAAGAATCCCGCAAGGAGCGAGAGTCCGAGGCTGGTCCGAGAGCCGAGGCCGGTGGAGAATGCGGCGCCCGAGATACCGATCCATTGTCCAAGGCTGAGATGTCTACCCGTGTATCGAACTTTCCCTTGGTTGTTCTCGGCCCTTTGGTCGTTCGTAGCCTCGGCGTAGTCAAACATGCGGAACGGTACCTGGTCCGCTTCCTCGGTAGTCTCTTCGGGAAACACGATGGTATCGGCCATGTCCTGCTCTGGGTTCCGAAACACGACATGATGCCGGATGCCGGCGCTGATGCCGGCCGGGCCGATCGCCATGCTGATGCCCCTGTGGTCGTTGTGTTGCAGCCCGGATTTGCCACCTACGGTCCGGTTGATCGTGACGTTCACGAGATGCAACGGTGCTCCCTTCGTGAACGGATCGTCCTTTTTCTGTCCGTCACTTTCGCCGTTGCGGTTCCACCAGTGCTCCTGGATCGGCAAGTCGTCCTCCTGATGCACCTGCGTGACGGCGACTGGCGCGTTTGCCCCGTTTCTGTCCGGTTGTGGAGAAATGCGGGCAGGATTCGATGCGCCGAGGTAGGCGCGCGTCAGGCGTGCGGTATAGAGAGGCAGCAGAGTGGAGTTGTTCAGGAACGCCCAGCTACGACCGAACAGCCACGAAAGAACCACCAGAACCATCAAAAAAGTTGCCGTTCGACTGATGTCACGTTCGCCGAGTTCGGCGCAATCGGTGCACGCCAGCCTCATGAGCCGTGAGGAATCGGGACATGGTGAGTCGTTCGAAACACAGACATTCTCCGAGGTTATCGTTGCGTCTTGCGTCGCAGACGATGCCACGAGCTTCTCGGGGACGTGCCGAGGATATTCGAAGCCCCACGCGATACCGTGCGAAAATGCGTTGACGGTAGTCAGCGTCACGATGAAGAGCATCACCGCGACGAGCATCGAGGTGATGTCGAGAGGCAGGCGCACCCGTCCACTGCCTTTCCCCGAGAAGAACGCCGCGATTCGTCGTGCACCTGCAACGGCTGTGATCAATCCGATCAATAGTGGCCCCAGCCACCAGCCGAGACGAAGGTCAGGCGACGCCCATATCGCATAGACGGTCTGCCCCAAGGTGTCGATCACCGCGAGGCCGAGTGACACACCGAACAGCACAAGGGAGACCTTCAGGCACGCGGAAAGACGGCTGCGTGCTGTGGAATCGTTGATATTCTTCACGCTGCGTCGCGCGATAATAAATATAGTGACGATGTAGGTAACGCTCCCCGCGAGCAAGATGGCCGCCGCCGGCACGGATACGTCGCCGTGGTACGCTGAGACAAGGAAGGCGGCTTCAGTAATTCCAAAGAGAACCCATATTGGATCGATTGTCGACAGAGGTCGCTGGGAGGCTTTCCAGTGGACTCCGTCATCCGTGACAATCCAGTAGGCCCACCCGAACGGAACGACTGCAACGATGAAAAGGAGCGCGGGCAACAGTAGCCAAGGACTCCACCAGAGAAACGTCTCGCCGAGTGGCAGGTGGCAGGTGAACCATGCTTCCAAGTCCGCGAGCCAGCAGAAACCATCCTGGGTACGTCCGGAAATGCATGCAGGTATCTTGTCGGTGCAATCAGAGCCCGACAACAGGTGGTACAGGCCATCTCGAACGCATTGCATGGCCACGAACACCGTGAGCGCCAGTGTGGCCAGCACGATATGGATCGAGATCCAGTTCCGCAGGATGACGGCGCCGCCCAGCAACAGGTCTCCGCTACCGTTGGGCGCGAGATATCGTCCGTTTGCTCTCAGCCAGCGCAACACTGCGCCGGGCTTCAGTGTGTTCGGTCGATCATCGTGTCGGTTTCCGCTCTCGTCTCCCGACGTTTTGCTGTCCCCGTCGACTGTCGGGTCATCTGATTGGTACCCGGGCAGAATCGCTCGTGCGACATCATCCGCACATTGCACTTCTGTCCGGGCATAGAGCCGACTGATCAGGCTTCCGACATACCCGCCACCCGATACCGTCGAGAGCACATCGATCTCACCAAGCATTCGAGACTTGCCGGGCTCTTCAAGCTCCGCCAGTGCTTGAATGACACCGAATCCGAAAGTTGCGCTGCGGATACCACCACCGGACAGTGCCAAGCCGACATGTGCAGACGATTCCGATTCGGCAGGCGGCGACTCGCTCTCGCCAACGCCATGCTCGTTGCGCCGCTTGGCCAGAAGCTCCCTTTCGCACTTCTCGAGGGCAAACGGGTACGCTCGTGTCCACGCCGAGCTGCGTTTCCGGGTGTAGTCATCGGCCATGGCTCGTTTCTCTACGCCAGTGTGGTTACAGATGCAGTATTGGATACGGTTGCCAAATCGGTTCGGTCGGAGGTTGCGTCGGCCTTTCCGCAGACTCCGATCTCACCCCAAACGCGAAGCGGTGTCACTACGGGCGCGTGAAGCCACGGAGTCCTCCAAGACGTGGGTAGACTCTCCGCCATTCGCGACCGCGACGGCGGGGCCGCGCTCTCCGGCTTCGGATCCGCGAAGGGCTCGAACGAGGAGGCCTACCTCGTGCAGAAGCTCGTCCGCCAGGGCTTCGGCACCAACAACGTCGACCACTGTACGCGGCTGTGTCATGCGTCGTCGGTCGTCGCGCTGCTCGAAGGCATCGGCTCCGGCGCGGTCACCGCCCCGTTCACCGCGTGCGAGGACTCCGACGTCGTCATCGTCATCGGCGCCAACCCCACCGAGAACCATCCCGTCGCCGCCACCTTCTTCAAGCAGGCGGCGAAGCGCTCCACCCTCATCGTGATGGACCCGCGCGGCCAGGCCCTGAAGCGCCACGCCACCCACATGCTCCAGTTCAGTCCCGGCACCGACGTGGCGCTGCTGAACGCCCTGCTCAACGTCATCGTCACCGAGGGGCTCTACGACCGGCAGTACATCGAGGCCCACGTCTCCGGGTTCGACGCGCTGTCGCAGCACATCCGGGACTTCACGCCCGAGGAGATGGCGCCCATCTGCGGAATCGAGGCGGACCGCATCCGGGAAGTCGCTCGCACCTACGCCAAGGCCGAGCGGGGGATCATCTTCTGGGGAATGGGAATTTCGCAGCACACCCACGGCACCGACAACGCGCGCTGCCTCATCGCGCTCTCGATGATCACCGGCCACGTCGGCCGACCCGGCACCGGACTGCACCCGCTGCGCGGCCAGAACAACGTGCAGGGCGCTTCCGACGCGGGGCTCATCCCCATGGTCTTCCCCGACTACCAGTCGGTGGAGGCAGACGACATCCGCACCCGTTTCGAGGACCTGTGGGGTCGCTCCCTCGACGCGGAAAAAGGCCTGACCGTGGTGGAGATCATGGACGCGGTGCACGCCGGCAAGATCACGGGGATGTACATCATGGGGGAGAACCCCGCGATGTCCGACCCGGATACCGCCCACGCACGGGCAGGGCTCGCAATGCTGGAGCACCTGGTGGTGCAGGACATCTTCCTCACCGAGACCGCGTTTCATGCCGACGTGGTGCTGCCCGCCTCGGCCTGGCCGGAGAAGGACGGCACCGTCACCAACACGAACCGGCAGGTGCAGATGGGCCGGGCAGCGCTTGCGCTGCCGGGCGATGCGCGCCAGGACTGGTGGATCATCCAGGAGATTGCGCGGCGCATCGGGCTCGACTGGCGCTACACCGGGCCGGCCGATGTGTTCGCGGAGATGAAGGCGGTGATGCCCTCGCTCGACAACATCACCTGGGACCGTCTGTGGGCCGAGAGCGCGGTGACCTATCCTTGCGAGGCGCCGGACAAGCCGGGCATGGACATCGTGTTCGGGGAAGGTTTCCCGACCCCGGACGGACGGGCGAAGCTCGTCCCCGCCTCCATCGTTCCCCCCGACGAGCAGCCCGACGAGGAGTACCCCATGGTGCTTACGACCGGCCGACAGCTCGAGCACTGGCACACCGGCGCCATCACCCGCAGGGCCAGCCTCCTCGACACCCTG
>JAJDUQ010000018.1 GCA_022826505.1 Gammaproteobacteria bacterium | reverse complement strand
CCCTTGTTCCCTGCTTTTGTGGGGCCTGCGTTCGCCCGGGCGCGGCGCTTGTTTTAACTTTTGGTGCTCGCCCCCCCGGGCGCCCACCGACTCCTCGAGCTTCACGCCGTCATAGCGGCTCGGCACGTCCCGGAATTCCGTCGCACTTCCCGTCTTCCCTTCCATCTTCGCTGCTCCCCAGAAACGACAACGCCCCGAGAACCAATGCGGGACGGCCCCCGGTCGGGGCACGCACTGCATTGAATCCCGGGGCGATGGCCCGGCCGCTCGATGCGCGGCCGAAGTCGCGGTACCACCCGGTTTCGCCCGCGCCTCGCGGTGCGGGCCTCGTGCGGTCACCGCCGGCCCCCGGGAAAAGCGGGGGGCGCCTCCCTGCGAACGGGGCGCGATGACCCGGCCCGATGACGGGGGCCGGCCGGCCGAGCCTACTGGGACGCGCGGCGCGTCCGTTCGGTCGGCGGCTCCGGGGCGATCTTCACCGGGGGCGCGGTGCGAAGCTTCCACCATCCTCCGCTCGCTCGGACCCGCGCCGGTCCGGCTACTCCTCCCCTTCACAGCCTTTGCGATCGCATCGATGCCGCGATCGGGGACGATCATAACGCCAGGCAAGGCGGAGGTGCTATCTTCATCCCATGAACGCAGGCGCAAAGCGTGGCGACAAGCTGGACCGGATCGTGGCCGAAGCACGGCATCAGGCGGCGCTTCGCGAGCGGGACTATCGCGCCCGGGCGCTCAGGATGTATCCGTGGGTCTGCGGGCGATGCGCGCGCGAGTTCACGCGGGAGAACCTCAGAGAACTCACCGTCCATCACCGTGACCACGACCATGACAACAACCCGCCGGACGGAAGCAACTGGGAGCTCCTGTGCGTGTACTGCCACGACAACGAGCACGCCCGCCACGTCGACCATGTCCGGGGCGCCGGCTACGAATCCGCGGCGACGACGAGCCACGTCACCCATCGACCCCTTGCGGGGCTGCAAGACCTGCTGAAGGGGAAGGATTGACTCCGAAATCGGCTCGGCGGATCGCGCGATGCATATGCGGGTTCCGTTCATCGGCCGGTCTCGAGACCCGCGTCGGCTCGGTGCTTTCGGTCCGACTGCCGCGCCGAGATTCAAAGCCGCAACGGCTCGCGTGCCTCGCGTGCATCCTCCGCACCCGTCACGGCGATCGCGTCCGCTGCCACGGCCACGAACCGGGCGAGGCTGCCCCTCACTGTCTCGGCGTCCCGTTCCGACAGGGTGCCGGTCTTGCGCAGAATCAGTGCGTCATCGAGCGTGAAGACCTTGAGGCGCACCCGGCAGGCGACACTGAGCCCTGCTTCGTTCCAGTCCTGGAGCGCAACGTCGCTGGGCCACTCGCCGCCGGCTGAAGTGATCATGGCCAGGATCGACTGCGCGTGGGTGGCGTTGAACGCCGGCGACGAGACGACCAGGGCCGGCCGGCGTCTCTCAGCCTCCCGGTCGGTGAACGGAAAGGGCACCACCACGACATCGAACGGCTCAAAGCTCACGCCATGCTTCCTCGTCCTCGGCCGACCCCCACTCGCTCATGGTGCCGGAGACATCCGGCAGATGGTCGTCGATTCCCCCCGCGACCTTGCGCACCACCACCCGGTCGCCGTCGGTCTCGAACGAGAGCATGTCGCCCGCGTACAGGCCCGCGGCTTCGCGGACGCTCTTCGGGATCGTGGCCTGCCCGCGGGTCGTGACCCTGGAACGTTTCATTGCCTCGGCTTCCCTCCGTCCCGCGACCGGGACAATTCGCGCCCGTGCACAACCCCGTCCGGCTCGCGTCCGCCGACCCGAAGGTGACGAAGGGACCGACCGGCTCGTCCATGCGTTGATTCACGAATCAGCGCTGGCGCCCCAGTCCTCCCCCACCACCGCCACATCGCGTTGCGAGCCGTCCTCGAGTGTCACCTGCAGCCCGCGCTGTCCGAGCCCGGTCGCGACCATCGCGAGCGCGACGTTCCTTTCGAGCCTCGGCGAGTACGCCATGCTGCTGATTCGGCCGGCCGCGCGACCGGCGACGTGAAGCGGCAGAAAGTCCCCGTTGGGATCGGCCCGCTTCCCACCCACGACCACGCGTTCCAACCGCCGGAGCGGCGGTCGTGCACGCCGCGCCGAAAGAGCCTCGTGAGCCAGGTACTCGGCCGGCTTGTCCAGATCGCAGAACGCCTCGAGCCCGGCCTCGAAGGGATCGTGTTCCAGCGTGACATCGGATCCGTACGAAATCAGACGACCCTCGATGCGCTCGATGAGGTTCGGCGTTCCGGGCCGGATTCCGTACGACAGGCCCGCGTCCACGATCCGATCCCAGAGCGCTGCGCCGAATGTCCCGTCGCGCAGATAGATCTCGAACCCGCCCTGCTTGCTCCAGCCCGAGCGCGCGACCACCAGGGGGATGCCGTCAATCTCGGTCTCCCGAAATCGGAAGAAGCGCAGCGCCCGCGTCCACGTGCCGAACACCGCCTCCGCCACCTCGTCCGCGAGCGGCCCCTGCAACGCCAGCGGCGAGACGTCCGGCTCGTGCACGGCGACGTCGAGTCCGCGTCCGGCCGCGATGCCCTTTGCCCACAGCAGGACGTCGGAATCCGCGACGGAGACCCAGAAGCAATCCTCGGCGAGGCGCAGGATCAGCGGGTCGTTGACGATGCCGCCGTGTTCGTCGACGAGCGGTGCGTACTTGCACTGGCCGACCCGACAACTCGCGATGTCGCGCGGTGTCATCAGCTCCACCAGCGCGAGCGCGTCGCGGCCGCGGACCTCCACCTGACGCTCCACCGCCACGTCCCAGATCTGGACGCTCTCCAGGAGGTGTCGGTAGGACTCTTCCGGAGATTCGTACCCCGTTGGCAGCAGCATGTGGTTGTAGACGGTGAACGAGTGCACCCCGGCCGCGACCACACGATCGTGGAACGGTGTCGAGCGCAAGCGGGGGGAGCGTGCAATCGCGAATTGAGAGGGCATCCGGAGTCCTCGATCGTTTCGGTGGTGTCTCGTCCTGCCGGCGACGCCGCGAGCCGGAGGCGCCTCCCCGGCCCGGGCCGGGGAGGCGCGCGATGATATCGCCGGCCCGGCGGCGTTGTCCGCGATTCCACACGCATTGCCGGGTAGAATCCCACTCCGCACGCGCCCGAAGCGATGGACGACGGGCGCATCCCTTGTAGGACGGAGACGACATGCCCCGAATCACGTTGCCCGACGGCTCGATCCGGCACTTCGACGGTCCGGTGATGGGAGCCGACATCGCCGCCAGCATCGGCAAGGGACTCGCCAAGGCGGCGCTCGCGATCAGGATCGACGGCACGGTACGCGACCTCGCGACCACCCTTGAGACCGATGCGTCGGTGGCCATCGTGACCCGCAATTCCGAGGAGGCGCTGGAGCTGCTGCGCCACGACGCGGCCCACGTGCTCGCCGAGGCGGTCAAGGAGCTCTGGCCCGAGACCCAGATCACCATCGGACCGGCGATCGAGAACGGGTTCTACTACGACTTCGCGCGCGAGGAGCCCTTCACGCCGGCGGACCTGGAGCGGATGGAGGAGCGCATGCGCGAGATCGTCGACCGCGACGAGCCCATCTCGCGCGAGGTCTGGGATCGCGGCGAGGCGGTGCGGTTTTTCCGCGAATGGGGCGAGGAGTACAAGGCGGAGATCATCGAGGGCATTCCGAGCGACGAGCCCGTCTCCCTGTACCGCCAGGGCGAGTGGCTCGACTTGTGCCGCGGCCCACACCTTCCTTCCACCGGCAAGCTCGGCAAGGCGTTCAAGCTGATGCGCATCTCGGGCGCGTACTGGCGCGGCGATTCGAGCAACGAGATGCTCCAGCGCGTGTACGGCACCGCGTGGGCGAACGAGAAGCAGCTCAAGGCCTATCTGCACATGCTGGAGGAGGCGGAGCGGCGCGACCATCGCAAGCTCGGACGCGAGATGGACCTGTTTCACTTCCAGGACGAGTCGCCGGGTGCGGTGTTCTGGCATCCGAAGGGTCAGCGTCTCTTCCAGCGGCTCATCGAGTACATCCGCGAACGGCAGGGCGCGGCCGACTACGTCGAAGTCGATACCCCGGAGATCATGGACCGCAGCCTGTGGGAGTCGTCCGGGCACTGGGAGGCGTTCCGCGAGAACATGTTCACCTCGCAGACCGAGGACGGCCGGGTCTTCGCGCTGAAGCCGATGAACTGCCCCGGACACGTGCAGATCTACAAGAACGGCCCGGTCAGGAGCCACCGCAGCCTGCCGATGCGCATCGCGGAGTTCGGCAAGGTGCACCGCTACGAGCCCTCCGGCGCGCTGCACGGCCTGATGCGGGTGCGCGCATTCACCCAGGACGACGCGCACGTCTTCTGCACGCCCGAGCAGATCACGCAGGAAGCGACCGCGATGTGCGATCTGATCCTGTCGATCTACCGTGACTTCGGATTCGAGGACGTGCGGATCAAGTTCGCGGATCGCCCCGAGACCCGGGTGGGCGCGGACGCGATCTGGGACGAGGCGGAAGCGGCGCTGCGGGTGGCCATCGATTCGACAGGGCTCGAGTACACCCACAATCCCGGCGAGGGTGCGTTCTACGGCCCGAAGCTCGAGTTCGTCCTGCGCGACACCATCGGTCGCGACTGGCAGTGCGGCACCGTGCAGGTGGACTTCAACCTGCCCGGGCGGCTCGGGGCGTCCTACGTCGGCGAGGACGGCGAGCGCCACGTGCCGGTGATGCTCCATCGCGCCATGCTCGGCTCGATCGAGCGCTTCACGGGGATTCTCGTCGAGCACTACGCGGGGCACCTGCCGCTGTGGCTCTCGCCACAGCACGCGGTGGTGTGCACGATCACGTCGGACGCCGACGCGTACGCGGGCGAGGTTGCCGAAGCGCTCGGCTTGCGCGGCCTGCACGCGGAGCGCGACACCCGCAACGAGAAGATCTCGTACAAGGTGCGCGAGCACTCCCTCGCCAAGGTGCCGGTCATCCTCGCGGTCGGAAAGCGCGAGGTCGAGCGCCGGGAGGTGTCGATGCGTCGGCTCGGAAGCCGCGAGCAGCGGGTGGTGGGCCTCGGCGAGGCGGTGGAGGTGCTCGCCGGCGAGGTGGCGATGCGGGGCGCGGCGGTCGACGCGGCAGCCGCGGCGTAACCGCTCCGATGCCCCGCCTGGAAGATTTCCCCCGGAAACACCCATGACCGACTTCGACTACATCATCGTCGGCGCCGGATCGGCCGGATGCGTGCTGGCCAACCGGCTCTCCGAGGATTCGGCGAAGCGCGTCCTCCTGCTGGAGGCAGGCGGCAAGGACGCGAGTCCCTGGATCTCGGTGCCGGTCGGCTTCGCGAAGCTGATGAACGACCGCCGCTACAACTGGTGCTTCGAGACCGAGCCCGAGGACAACGTCAACGGGCGGCGCATCCCCATCCCGCGCGGGAGGACCCTGGGAGGCTCGAGCGCGATCAACGGAATGCTCTACGTGCGGGGGCAGCCGCTCGACTACGACATCTGGTCGCAGCTCGGCAACCGCGGCTGGTCGTACGAGTCCGTCCTTCCGTACTTCCGCAAGTCCGAGCACTTCGAGCGCGCTTCCAACACCGGGATCGGCGACGCCCGGGCGACCGGCGGACCGCTCGTGGTCACCGACCAGTACGAGCCCCACGAAATGGCCGACGCCTTCATCGAGTCAGCGGTCGCCTGCGGCTACCGGCGCACCCCGGACTACAACGACGGTGACCAGGAGGGTGTGGGCTACTACCAGTTCACGATGCACGACGGGCGCCGGTGCAGCACCGCCCGTGCCTTCCTCCATCCGGCGAGACGCCGCGCCAATTTGCACATCCAGACCGATGCGCACGCCAGACGGGTCATCTTCGAGGGCAAGCGCGCGGTCGGGGTCACCTACGATGTCCACGGCGATGCGCGCGAAGCACGCGGCGGCGACGTGATCCTGTCGGCCGGCGGCGTGCAGTCCCCGCAGTTGCTGGAACTCTCGGGCGTGGGACAGCCCGAGCACCTCGCGTCGCTCGGCATCGACGTCGTCCATCCGCTCCCAGGGGTGGGCGAGAACTACCGCGACCATTTCTTTCCCCGCATGAGCTGGCGGGGGACGCGACGCATCACGCTGAACGAACGCACCCGAGGTCTTCGATTCGTGATGGAAGTCCTGCGCTACGCCGTGACCCGCCGCGGGCTGCTCGCCGCCGGACCGGCGTACGGACACGGCTTTCTGCGCACTCGCCCGGAACTCGCGGGGCCGGACGTCCAGCTTCTGTTCATGCCCGCGAGCTACGGTGACGCCAACGACCGGACCCGGCTCGATACCGAACCCGGCATGACGCTGGGCGTCTACCAGTTGCGTCCGGAGTCAATCGGGTCGATCCATGCCCGATCCGCCGACCCCCACGCCCCGCCCGCGATTCGGCCGAACTTCCTGTCCGCGGATGAGGACCGGACAAGCCTGCTCGGCGGGATGCGCATCTGCCGCGAAATCATGGAGCATCCGCGCATGGACGCGTACCGATCGCATGAGCTGCGACCCGGTGCCGAATGCCGCACCGACGAGGAGCTGCTGGAGTACTGCCGAAACAACGCCCAGACCGCCTATCACCCCGTCGGCACGTGCAAGATGGGCCACGACCCGATGGCGGTGGTCGACGACCGCCTGCGCGTACGCGGTGTGGAGCGGCTGCGCGTGATCGACGCGTCCATCATGCCGACGTTGACCTCGGGGAACACGAACGCGCCCACCATCATGATCGCCGAGAAGGGCGCCGACATGATCAAGGAAGATAAGGAAGATGCGGCTTGAGCGGATGATACAGTCCCGCCGGTGTCGATGGACCGACCCGCGGTACGATACCCTCCGCCCTCCACCGGCCCGGGGCCGTTTCGGGCCGGCATCAAGGAAAGATGACGCGGACCCGACGGCAACGACAACGCTGACGATTGCGGGTTGTGAACGGCTCCGCCGATGTTTCGACGAATTCGGTAGTCGCCAGTGAAAATAGAGCAGATTCGAATCAGTAACTTCCGCGCATTCAAGGACGTGGAGATGCGCGATATCCCCCGCCTCGCGATCCTGGTCGGCGCAAACGGAACCGGCAAATCGACACTGCTTTCCGTCTTCGGGTTTCTACGCGACGCCATGAACACGAATGTTCGGATCGCCTTGTCGAAGCTCGGGGGCAGCAGAGGCTTCAACGAGGTAAGGACCCGAAATGCCCAAGGTCCGATCGAAATCGAGATCAAATTCCGAATCAACCCCGGCAGCCCCTTGGTGACCTACTCGATCTCCATCGCGGCAAAAGGGAACAGACCGGTCGTCAAACGCGAAATTCTGAAATATCGAAGATTCAGGCACGGGAGGCCGTGGCATTTTCTGGATTTCAGTATGGGAACAGGCTTTGCAGTAACGAACGAGGCCGAAGAAGTAAAGGATGCAACGCAGCTCGAACGTGACGAGCAAACCCTGAAATCACCCGATCTGCTGGCTATCAAGGGCTTGGCGCAATTCGAGCGCTTTCCCGCTGTCGTCGCCTTGGGCAATCTGATCGAACGATGGCACGTATCCGACTTCCACATCAGTCGGGCTCGACCCGAGCAGGAGACCGGCTACGCCGAACACTTGTCCCGGGAGGGCGAGAACCTGGCGCTCGTCGTGGAGTATCTTCACGACAATCATCCAAAAGTCTTTTCGAGAATCAAGAAGAAGCTGAAAGCCCGCGTTCCCGGAATATCCCGCGTGGAAGCGAAGCAGACAGAGGAAGGCCGAATCCTGCTGAAATTCAAGGACGGCGCCTTCAAGGATCCGTTCCTCGCCCGGGACGTCTCCGACGGCACGATCAAGATGCTGGCCTATCTCACCCTCTTGTACGATCCCGATCCACACCCGCTCCTGTGCGTCGAGGAACCGGAGAACCAGCTCTATCCCACCTTGCTTTGGGAACTCGCGGAGGAGTTTCGCTCGTATGCGAACCGTGGCGGTCAGGTATTCGTATCGACGCATTCTCCCGACTTCCTCAACGCCGCGGAGCTGGACGAAGTCTTCTGGCTTCAGAAGGTGGGTGGCTACACAAGAATCAGGCGAGCGAAGGACGACCGCCAAGTCGCGGCATACATGAATGATGGAGATCAGATGGGGTACTTGTGGAAGCAAGGATTCTTCGAAGGAGCCGATCCGGGAGAATGAACCTGATATTTCTTCTGGAAGAACCGTCGGCGCGCGAAATGCTGAAGGGCTTGCTGCCGCGCGTGCTACCCCACCCGGTGCAGATCCGGTATATCGTCTTCGAGGGAAAGCAGGATCTCGAAAAGAACGTTATCCGCCGGTTGCGCGGGTGGCGCGCTCCGGACAGCGTCTTCGTCGTGCTGCGTGACCAGGACGCTGCCGATTGCCTGACGGTCAAGCGGAAGCTTGCGCGACAATGCCGCGAAGCGGGAAAACCCGAGACCATCATCAGGATCGCATGTCGGGAGCTCGAGAGCTGGTACTTCGGCGACCTCGCTGCAGTGGGCGGCGCCCTCGGTCTTCCGAATCTCGTTCGGTACGCGAAGCAGAAGAAGTATCGGATCCCCGATGCAATTCATTCCCCGGGAAACGAGCTGAGAAAGATCTCTCGCAACACCTATCAGAAGGTGGCCGGATCGCGAGCAATCGGACCCAGACTGTCGCCGGACAACAATCTGTCCCACAGCTTCGGCGTGTTTGTCACGGGCATTCGTCGCGCCGTCACAGAAGCAGTCTGATTTCGGCGATTCGTCCGTCACGCCGACACAGCCCGAACGCCTTGCCCGTCCCGTAGTTGCGCTCCACCATCCCATCGATTCACGCGAGCAACGCGGTCTGCACGTGCGTCCAGCGAGGATCGTCCCTGGCCATTTCCCAAACATGACGGGTCCTCAGCCAACGTCGGAATGCGGGAACATCCATCAGTTCCGCGACGACCCGCCGGCGACACTCATCGGGAAGATGACGCTGAAACGGACCAACCGAGAGCACCGGCTCCAGCACTGCAAAGTGACTCTCGACGACACGATCCAGTCTCGCGTGCCCAGAGGCGAGTTCAGCCAGCAATGTTGCGTCAACTCGACTTCCCGCGACTGCCAGCCCCGCCAAGCCACCTATCGAGCGAAGACCGGGTAGAAGAGCGCACAACAAGGTCTGGAACCCGCTGCCACCGAAGTGAAGCCAGATCGGCCCGTCCGGAGAATCGAGAATGGGCGCATCGGACTCGTGCAGCCCAAGACCACGCCGTACATGCACCGCGTATTCCAACCCGGTCGGCGCACTTCGCGCCGCGTACCGGAAGCCCTCCTGCGTACCCCCGACGCCCTTCGGCTTTAGCAGGATCTCCCCGCGCCCTCCTTCCTGCACGTCCCAACGCTGCCCCCCAAGCGCGAGGTCGCGGCCTTCCGCGGGCCGTTGCGCGACATGGGCGACAGTCTCGCCCGTGCCGGCATCGACGACGGGTATGCCCTCACCGGACGAGTCGAAATTCGCGTGCATGCCTCTGCCGCCTTCGTCGAAGACGTCGGCCCATGGCTCGCCGAGTGCAAGCCGCCCGTGGTACTTCACGAGGCACTCGGTGTTCAGAAGATTCTCCACGATCGCATCCGCCATGCCGGCCGACTCCTCTGGCCAGACGTCACGCACCAGCTCGATCAGGTCGGAACGTAGGCGGCCGCGTGGCCTTCCCTGCGCGACGAAGCTGGCCGTCTGCTGCACGAACACCGACCACCTGCGTCCGTACCCCCGCGGATCCAGCACGCCATCGCGCGCCGAGAGCAGCATGCTGGTGAGCGCCGCGCGTTCGAGCTCCGATCGCGGGAGGGCCAGAACCCTCGTGCGTCCGATTCGGCGTCCGGCCCTCCCGATTCGCTGCAACAGCGATCGCGTGTCGGGAGGTGCGCCGATCAGAGCGACCAAGTCGACGTCGCCGATGTCCACGCCGACCTCCAACGTGGTGGTCGCGATCAGGACCGCATCACGCGCCGAGGCGAAGCCGCGTTCCGCACGCTCTCGACGATTCCGGGACAAGCTGCCGTGGTGCGCGAACACCTCGATGTCGCGCCGTCGAGGCAGGGCGCCGGAGAGGTGGGCGGAAAACGTGTCGCACAGGCGGCGGGTCGGCGCGAACACGAGCGCCTTTCGCATGGAGTGACCATCGCTGGACAGGGCCTGCCAGATCCGACGCTCCGCCCTTTCAGCGAATTCAGCGCTCGGTACAGGCTCCAGCCGGTCCCGCAGCGTTGCAATCTCCATCGAAGGTTCGAGCGGAAGCCACCCGGAAACGCTCGATGGCCCGAACACCTCGACCTCCCGCGTACCCTCGACTCGCACCACCGCCGCTTCGGTGCCGAGCAGCCGGCCCGCGAGCCCCTCCGGATCACTCACGGTGGCGCTGCCGGCGCAGAGCTGGAGCGCAAGCTCCGGACCACCTGCCGCCCGTTCGACGTTCAGTCGTCGAAAGCGCCGAAGACGGCCCAGGAGCCAGCTCAGTTGGTCTCCGCGGGCCGTTCCGTCGAACAGATGCGCCTCGTCCACGAACACCGACATGACGCCGGCAAGCAGATGATCCACCACCCTGCCGGCTTGCAACCGGGCGTCGCGCACGAGCATGGAGTCGAACGATTCGGGCGTGGTGACGAGGACGAACGGGGCCTTGGCCTTGTCCCTGTGATCGCTGGTCTGACGCCCGCAGGCGATGCCGAGCCTGTCGAGAGGTCCCTTGATTCGCGCCGTCAGGTCGTTGACAAGGGCTCGGGTGGGAGCGATCAGCAGCACCCGGACCCGAGGCACGCCCCCTGGCGCTTCCTCCAACGTTCGCGCGATCAGCGGCGCCAGAATCGCTTCGGTCTTGCCGGACGCGGTGGCCGACGCGACGAGGACGTTTCTTCCCGATCGAATCGGGGGAACCGCTCGCCGCTGGATCTCGCGGAGCTCGCGAAAGCTCCCGAAGAATGCGGTGCCGGCGGCCCCGAGAGACCCGACGATGTCGCGGTCACTTTCCACGACTCCCGCATTCCCGCGTGCATCCACATCATGCGCGCCCGACGCGATCGCCTTCCAGGTCGGACATGACATCCAGCAGCTCGAGGGTTCCCCGCACGAACCCGCGCGGCGTCGGGTTCAGGGTCCCGTCGTGATGGTCTTCCGCGAAGCGCTCGATCCGATGCCGTACCCCGTGCGGCTCGACACCGGACGTTCGCCTCGGGTATGCGCGCGCATACAGTTCTTGCAGTCGAACCCCCAACTCCTTCGTCTGCTCGACGCCTGGCCGCGGCGCTTCGATGCGCTTCATCCCGTTGATGGACCCCACCAAATCCTGAACAGCATCGTTCACATCACCGACGTCGTCACTGGCGGGTGCACTCCCGAATGCGAGCAGGATCGGACAGCTTTCCCGCAGCAGATCATCGAACGCTTCCAGCAACGAGTCTCGGAGCCCCACGAAGCGCGTCGCGTACTCGACGTCGACTTCATCGAATACGACGGCAAGTCCCTTGGCCCCGGTCAACGCACAGAACCCCGCCCACCCCTTCAACAGCTCGCAGAATCGTTCGGGACGTTCATCCAGGCGCCGAGCCTTCAAGGGCGGTAAGCTGATCCCGTAGTGAAGTCGCCTGAGCTTCTCCCTGGCCCGAGTGGGAGCCAACGCAAGCATGAAGTAGTCCTCGAGCACTTCCATCGCTTCGGGCTCGTCAAGAGCTCCGAGCGGAATCCGGTAGATGGCCTCCGCAATTCTGAAGCCCACGCTCTGCCATACGTCTCCGAAGTTGCGTCGCCGTCGCAGGTCTGCCAATCGGCTGCCGACCCCATGCGGCGCCACCTCGCCCGGATAGCGCAGGGAGCCGAGGATGGCTTCCATCAGGCCCATCGGCTCCGACAACGTGACGCCTTCACCGTCCAGAATGACCGTCGCCGTCGCGAGGCCCTGCTCCGCCGCCAGTCGGGTCAGCAGCGTGAGGAGATGGGTCTTGCCCGCGCCCCACGAACCCTCGACGAGGACGCCTTGGGGTTGCTGTCGGACGGCAGCGATGATCGCCTGCTCCATCTTGGCTCGGACATCATCGGTACCGACACTCAGTTCGTGCACATTCTCCTCGAGCACCTGTCCGAGCTTGAGGGCCACGACGGCACGCCTCGCCGCCACGACATCCGCGGACAGGGACGGCAGGTGCGTTTCGGCGGGCGTTGGCGGCGGCGGATCCGGCGTCTCCTCCAACGATCGTTCAACATCGTCAGGAAGCTCCAGATCCCGCAACAGCACCCAGGCCGCCACGTAGCCGAAGTCTACATTGGCGCCCCGGTGCGAGTCGACGTCGACGATGACGCCGTCTCCATACCGCGGGTGCCGGACGGCAACGCCCTGCATCAAGGCTCGAACTCCGGCTTCGTGTCCATGGAGACGAAGGAACCCGAGTACCGCGCCATCAGTTCGTCCTCCTCGATCTCCCGCTCGCCCTCGGACGACTGGATGTCGAGCAGGTTGACCCAGGTCTTCACGAACGGCCTGCGGGCAGCGACGTCGGGGCTTCTCTCGGACGCAACTCGCGCCAGCCGCCGGGCGTTGATTCGCTGCAATTCGCAATCGAATGGCTTGCCGAGAGCAACCGCGCCCACCCCGATCAGCTTCTCGCCGATCTCCGCCAGGAACGTCTCCTGACTCTGCACCTTGTCGAGCGGAATCTGCGGCGCGAGATCGTTGCCCTGATCGAACGAGGCACCCCGGACCGCGAGTCGCTGTTCCAGGGCCGGATACCTGCGAAATTCTTCGAGCACGTCCGGTGCCGCCGAGAAGACACCGAACAGGGGAACACCGCCGGACACGCCGGTCGGCGCATCCAGAATGACGCGCATTGCGCCGAGTATGCGAAGGGCTGCCGCTCCCTTTCTGACCTGAAACAACGTCTCCACCTCGTCCATGAGAAGAAGCAGTCCGTGCACGCCTGCCTCGGGCAGGAACTTCACGAGGGAGAGCAGCAGATTTCGACCGAATTGCCTTCTGCTCGCGGCGGGCACCCTCGCCAGATGCAGCTCCTGCATGTCGCTCCGCCCAAGCGTGTCGACGTCCCCCTGCAACCAGCGGAGGGCGGCGTCTCCGACCGGCGAGTCGATACCGTCGCCTGTCGCCTGAAGCGCTACCGCCATCACCCGCCCGAAGGCATTCTCCGGATAATCTCGTTTCCGGACGTCAGAGACCCACAATCGGAAGGCGGCGTCGACGTCCGGGACGCCGCGCCGCCGAATGTCGTCCCGTTTCGCCCGGGTGGCGGCGTCGAGAAACACCCGTAGCCCCGGCCGGTCCTGGCCGGGCAACTGCAAGTGCTTGACGAACTCCCGGTAGACATCGAGCGGGCTGTCCAGGCTGACCCCCTCACCGCACGGGACGTAGGCGACCGCGAAGTTCTCCTGATCGCGGGCGCGAATGCCAAGTGTGAGAAGGAAGTGCGTCTTGCCTCCTCCGTATGGCGCCAGGACCAGCTTGAAGTGCGTGGCGCCGCGGCAGAGGTTCCGGAGGTACAGACGCGCGAGGCGATCGATCCACGGCTCGATGCCGACCGAGTAGCTCGGCAGGACGTGCGAAGCTTGCGTCAGCTCCGTCGGGGCCTTGCCCTCCGCTCCCAGCCTGGCCCAAAGCTGAAGCGCCTCGCTCCGGTTCATATCGGTCTCCCTTGGGTATCGGCAGGCGCCACGTTCTGCGCGACCAGCCCGGCCGCCTCCTTGACGAACTCGCGGACGCGCCCTTCGGTGATGAAGTTAGCGTACCGATTGCCGATCTCTTTCAACGAGTGCGCGGCGCGTTCCGCATCCGAAGGGTGCAACCCCGCGGCCAATCCGATGTCGATGATGCGGTCGCTCAAGTCCGCAAAGAAGCGAGGATCCTGCGGGCCGGGATCGGTCAGTTCGTCAATGTTCACCCAGACCGCGCGTGGGTTGGAAGCCCCGTCCAGCTCGGGCAGTCGGACCCGTTCGATCCGCTGACTCAGTGCTCCGAGGTTCCTGTCCGCGATGTCGATGAACTCCTCCGTCACCGCGTAGTAAATGGCGCAACCGCGAAACGCGCCGGTCGCCATATGGTCGACGAACGTGCGGATATGTGCGAGATGCGCCTGCTGGCGCCGGCTGAGAGAGGACCATGGCCGGAGACTCCGCAAGGCTGCCTCGGTCTCGTCGAAGAGCACCACCAGCCCGTTGTAGCCCACCACCTGCGGAAGCGACAGCACCGAGCGCAGCCACACCGCCGCATTGCGCCTTGCGAGCTTCCCGAGCGGCCGGGGAAGCTGCGGATGTTCCCGGTACAGGGCGCCCAATGTGACGCGGAACGTCGGCGTGCTCGCCAGAAGCGCCTCCAGCCGATCCGCCAGGTCCTCGTCACCGCCGCCGGCCACCGCCTCCGTGCAGTAGGCGACGGCCAGGTTTCGGAAGTCCGGCGACAGGGCTCGGTCGGCCTTCAAATCTGCGATGACCGCCCGCTGCTCGGTAACGTCCAGGCCGGCGAACCGCGCCTCGATGGTCCTTGTGATCCCGGTGGTGGCGAAGAACCTGTGCGTTCCGGGCGGCGTCATGCCGGCCGCAACCGCGCTCACTCGCCCATTGGGCCAGCGCCTTGAGGAAATGCGTCTTCCCGCGCCCGTACGGGCCGAAGACGAACTGGATTTCGCCACCTCCCGCGGCGATGAACGAGAGCGTCTCGCGCTCGATCCGTTCCAGCGAATCACGCAGTCCCGCGGACACCTGCAAGACGGCGGCCCCGTCATTCGGCGGCGTACCCAGCGCCGCAAGATGCGCGAGCAGCTCCAGTGGAGCGACATCCACGCCGTCTACGCCCTGTCGATCCAGACGGCGCCCAACTGCGGGCCGCCGCTGCCGTCGCCATCGAGCGACGGCAAGGTGACGGTTGCCCCCTTGGCGATGGACGCCATGTTCGGCGGCTGATTGCACAGGCGCTCGCCTCGATCCGTCTTCCATCCGTCCCGGCCGAATCGGGCGAGGTCGTAGACGAACTGCGCCATCGAGTACTCTGTGAAGGACTTCGTGACCGGACGCTTGATGAAGCGTTCGTCGCGGCTCTGTCGTACAAGCACAAACAGTGGGTACAGGGTGCGAATGGGCACCTTGCCGCCCCGGTCCTTTCCCTGCCGCCGGGCAAGGTGGATGGCGTCCTTGATCGACTCGATGAAGTCCGCCCGCGCGAAGGGAAACCCATCGAGTTTCGACCTCTCCTCCTGGAGTCGCGAGAACAAGCTCGCCCCGTCCTGCTCGTCGAAGGTCGTGAGCGACTCGCTACCCAGCCGCAGCGTCACCCGCTCCGCCTTGTAGCTCACTTGAAAACCGCCGGTGAAGTCGTATTCCTTCAAGCGCTTGATCGGCCAGCCGGCCTCCTTGGCGGCTCGAACCAGATTCTCCCTCCGACGCTCAAGCGCTTCGTCCCGGCTCCGTACCAGCTCGGAGCGCTCGTGATTCAGGACGGACAGCGCCCGCTCGGGTTCGATCTCCTGAAGTGCGGCGATTGCCTTGTCCAAGGCCGAAATCCTTCCCGCCCGACTCACATCTTTGGCCTTGACCAGCAGACCCACGTTCTTGCGGGCTCTGTCCAGAGTCTTCAGCACGTCGGGCAAAGACTGAGATACACCCGCGTCGGGATTCGTGGTCTCCTTCCCCAATGGAAGCTCCCCCTGCTCGCCTGCCATTCGCCGCCCCGATGGGGTTGTCGATCATCCTCGTTTGCTGGATGGGCAGAGAGCGAACCCGGGACAAACTCCGGCTCGTTGCTCGGCGCCCTCCTCGATGGCTCGAAGCCTGTCGCGACCCCACCGCGTTGTCAACGAATCGCACTGCACGAGCCGATCTGCCGCTTCCGAGCTTCCAGGACTCGCTCCGTAATCGCGCGAAAGCATCGAGACAACCCGCATCGAACCACTCTCGCCAGTGCCCGCCCGCGGTACGCTAGCCGAATGATAGCCTCACTGCTACGTAGCGCCGCTTGACTTTCCAGCAACTGGAAGGTTTAGCCTTGCCGCATCCGGCCAGGAGCGCGGCGCCATGAATCTCGGTCTCCACGAATCACGCGGCGGCGGAACCCCGTTCCCGCTCGGAACGGCCACCCATGACCCGGTGTGCGGAATGGTGGCGGATCCCGCCACCGCGCGCGCCTCGTGCCTGCACGACGGCTCCGCCGTCGGCTTCTGCTGCGCCGGGTGCCAGGGGAAGTTTCTCGCCGCGCCCGGACGCTACCTGCACGCGAACGACCCGGTATGCGGCACCCTCGTCGACCGGATGCGTCCGGGCGCGACGGTGCGCCACGAGGGACGCCGGTACTGGTTCTGCGGCGATGCCTGCCGCGAGCGGTTCGAAGCCGAGCCGGCGACATACGCCGATCCCCCGGCGCCCGCCACCGCCGCCGCTCGCGCAGCCGGGTCGGGCTCGGCGCCCCCGGCGGTCTACACATGTCCCTGCCACCCCGCGGTGCGCAGCGACACCCCCGCGGACTGCCCCGAGTGCGGCATGGCGCTGGAGCCGCAGATGCCCGCCGCTGCGGTCCGCACCGAGTACGTCTGTCCCATGCATCCGACCGTGGTGCGCGATGCGCCCGGAAGCTGCCCGGAGTGCGCCATGGAGCTCGAGCCGCGAGCGGCGCTGCCCGACGACGGGCCGAGCCCGGAACTGGCCGACATGCGCCGTCGGCTCGTCGTCGCCTGCACCCTGACCCTGCCGGTGCTGGTAATCGCGATGAGCGAGATGGTCCCCGGACTCGACCTGCGCGACGGGCTCGGACCGACATGGTACGGGTGGTCCCAGGCGGCGCTCGCGACCCCGGTGGTGCTGTGGTGCGGATGGCCCTTCTTCGTCCGGGCCTGGACCTCCCTCGTCACCCGCAAGCTCAACATGTTCACCCTGGTGGCCGTCGGCACCGGCGCCGCATGGCTCGCCAGCACGTTCGCGCTGCTGTTCCCCGGCATGCTCCCCGAGGCGTTCCTCGTCGACGGTACGCCGCCGCTCTACTTCGAGGCCGCTGCGGTCATCGTGACCCTGGTGATTCTCGGACAGGTGCTGGAACTCCGCGCCCGCGCCCGGACCGGCGACGCGATCCGCCGCCTCCTCACCCTCGCCCCCGCCGTCGCGCGGCGGCTCGACCCCGACGGAGCGGAGCGCGACGTCGCGATCGACGCGATCGTGGTGGGCGACCGGCTCCGCGTGCGGCCCGGCGAGCGGGTGCCGACCGACGGCACCGTGCTCGAAGGTGCGACGAGCATCGACGAGTCGATGGTCACCGGCGAGCCGATCCCGGTCGAGCGCGGCGCCGGGGACCCGGTCACCGGCGGCACCGTGAACGGGACCGGTGCGTTCACCATGCGCACCGAGCGTGTCGGTGCCGAGACCCTGGTCGCGCAGATCGCCGCGCTGGTGGGGATCGCAGGCCGGTCGAGGGCACCGATCCAGGCCACTGCGGACGTCGTCGCGGGGTGGTTCGTCCCCGCGGTGGTGATCGCGGCGATCGTCACGTTCTTCGCGTGGGCCGCGTTCGGTCCCGCGCCTTCGCTCGCCAACGCCCTCGTCGCCGCGGTGTCCGTGCTCATCATCGCCTGCCCGTGCGCGCTCGGGCTGGCGACTCCGGTGTCGGTGATGACCGGTGTCGGCCGGGGGGCCCGCGACGGGGTGCTGATTCGCGACGCCAGGTCGCTGCAACGCCTGGAGAAGGCCGACACCCTGGTGATCGACAAGACCGGCACCCTGACCGAGGGCCGTCCCGTGATGAGCGCTGCGATCTCGGTGGGAGACGTCGCGGAGGGGCGTTGGCTTGCCCTCGCGGCGGGCATCGAGCGCTCCAGCGAGCACCCGCTCGCGAGTGCCCTGACGCAGGGCGCCGAGAGCCGCGGCCTTCGCGTGGAGCCGGCCGACGAGTTCGAATCGCTCACCGGCCGCGGGGTTCGCGGACGCATCGGCGGGGCCGACGTGCTGATCGGGAACGAGGCGCTGCTCGACGAGTCGGGAATCGAGCTCGACGGTGCGGCGGCCGATCGCGCCGAGTCGTTGCGGGCGCGGGGGGCGACGGTGATGTGGGTCGCGCTCGACGGCGAGCCGGCGGGGCTCGTCGCGGTCGAGGACCCCGTCAAGCCGCATGCGGCCGACAGCCTTCGCTCGCTTCGGGCCGCGGGGCTGCGCATCGTGATGCTGACCGGCGACAGCGAGACGACGGCGAGCGCGGTGGCGCGCGAGCTCGGCATCGACGAGGTCCGGGCCGGAATGACGCCGGCGGAGAAGCACGGCGCCGTCGCCGAATTCCAGTCGCGGGGACACGTGGTCGCGATGGCGGGCGACGGCATCAACGACGCGCCCGCGCTCGCCCGCGCCGATGTCGGCATCGCGATGGGGACGGGGACCGACATCGCCATCGAGAGCGCCGGCATCACCCTGGTGAAGGGCGATCTCCGTGCCATCGCGAAGGCCCGGACGCTCTCCGGGGCCACGATGCGCAACATCCGGCAGAACCTGTTCTTCGCCTTCGTCTACAACGCGCTCGGCATCCCCGTGGCGGCCGGAGTGCTCTATCCTGTCGTCGGCGTGCTGCTGTCGCCGATGCTCGCGAGCGCCGCCATGAGCGCGAGTTCGGTCTCGGTGATCACGAACGCGCTGCGGCTGCGAAACACGGCCCTGTAGTTCCGCGACCGGCCGGAAGGGAGCGAACCATGAGAATCGGCGAAGCCGCGAGCCGCTCGGGAATGGCGGCGAAGACGATCCGCTTCTACGAGGAGGCCGGACTCATCGAGCCCGCGCCGCGCCGCGAGAGCGGCTATCGCGAGTTCGGCGACGACGACGTGCGCCGGCTCCGGTTCATTCACCGCGCCCGCAGCCTTGGATTCAGTCTCGACGAGGTCGGCCGGCTGCTCTCGCTGTGGTCCGACCGAGAGCGCGCGAGCGCGGACGTGAAGAGGCTCGCGCTGGAGCACGCCGCGCGGGTGGAGGCGAAGATGGCGGAGCTGCGCTCGATGCGCGACGCCATCCTCCACCTCGCCGAACGGTGCCACGGCGACGACCGCCCCGAGTGCCCGATCCTCGACGAGCTTGCGGGCAGGGCGGACCCGGACTGACGTGGTCGCAGTCGCGACGGTGATCGTCACGGACATCGGTATCGCTGCAACATCGCCGGGGATGCGGACCCCGGGCATCATCGAGCCGTCTCGGCGACGGACTCCGTGCGCACGCCGCTTGCGGCGGCCGCAACAGCGGCGCGACCATAGGCCAATCCGCAAGCCGGTGCGGCGGTGCCCGGTTCCGTCGCCGCTCCCGCCGCACCGTCTGGCGATGCGAACGCGGGACGGGACTCAACGAGGGGACACCGAACCATGAACCTTCACGTCATTGCGGCCGGAGTCGCCGCGCTCGCGCTCGCCGCCGCCCTGCCCGCGGCGGGAGCCGAGGCTCCGGAACGCTGGTACGACGCATCCCGCGTCGAATCGGGTGCGAAGGTCTATGCATCGAACTGCGCGGTGTGTCACGGCGCGCGAGGCGAGGCGACCCCGGACTGGCGACGCCGCGAGTCCGACGGCTCGTTCCCGCCTCCGCCGCTCAACGGCACCGCACATACGTGGCACCACCCGTTCGGGATTCTCGCGCGCCAGATCAAGTTCGGCGCGCCCGGCGGTGGCGGCAAGATGCCCATCTTCCAGGGCAAGCTCACCGACGAGGAGATCATCAACGTCATCGCGTGGTTCCAGAGCCTGTGGCCGGATGACGTCTATACCCAATGGTGGGCGATTCAGCAGCGCTCGATGCAGCAATAGACGATCCTCCGCGCACGCGGAAACGACATCCCGCGCATGAGGAGGTCGCATGCGTGCGCTTCGCGAGAGTTCGCGAATGCGCCAACAGCGCAGGCACGACTCACCGTCGAGGATACCGGCCGGCGTGACAGGAACCCGTCCTCCGGACTGACGAGACACTTCGCCGTGTCGAGGACGGCCCCGGCACGCACCGCCGCGCCCGGACACTGAAATGCGTCCGCGCAATCCGGGCAGGGCTAATCAAAAGTCGTCCTGATGGTGTAATCGGGGTCCTGACTCGATTTGGCGCTGGCCATTCAAAGGTCGTTGTGGTAGACACAGCGTCATGGAGCAGGCGGACACGGGGTTTGCCGGTCGTTGGCTGCGCGAG
>JAJDUQ010000343.1 GCA_022826505.1 Gammaproteobacteria bacterium | reverse complement strand
CAGCGTCCCCTCGGCGCCGGGCACCAGGGCGATACGCTGGATCAGCTCTCCGTGGACCGACCGCGGGCCGGCGCGGGTCGAGACGACGGGCTGGTCGGGATAGAACCGCACGCCTTCGAGGCCCGAAGGCTCGATCGGGGGGAGTTGCTCGCCGGCGAGTCCCGCCGCGCCGAGGCGCAACGTCCAGGTCACCGGCTCGCCCGCGACCAGCCGTGGCGGTTCCTCCGGCCACTCCTCGGTGAGGGTGACGGCGGTCGCGGGCAGCCAGGGCGTGGGAGCGGCGGCGGGCCGCGGCTTCACTTCCACCTCGATCGGCTGCGTCGAGAGGCGCACCCGGCGCCCCTCCCCGAACAGGCGGCCCATCGTCGATGCGGCGCCCGCGTCGGCGATGCGTGCGTCGAGGCGGAACGCCGGCAGCACGAGCTGCCCGCTCGCCTGCGGAAATACCGCGAACCGGCGCTCGATGACCCGATAGCGCCGGCCGTCGATAACCTTGGAATACGTCGAATCCCGGCCGAGCCGGTAGGTGACGGCCTGGTCGGGGTCGAACTCCGAGAGCTTCGCCTCCAGGAACTCGGCCGCCCGGTAGACGCGGAGCACGCAGACGAGCTGGGCCTGGACGTATGTCTCGCGCGGTGTCACCTCCACCTCGAGAAAGACGTCGCGCGGGGAACGTGCCACCGCGGAGGAGGGCAGGACCTCGAGCTCGATGGCCGGGCTCGTCATCGTCCCCACTCGTATCGGGCTGATGGTGAACCGCCCCGGTCGCTTCGGGGCCAGCTCGATCGTCCACTCGGTCCGCACGTTCCGGGCGCCGTTCCCGATCGAGACATGCGTGCTCGTCGACCGTCCGAGGACCTCGAAGTCGCGCCGCAGCGGCGCGAGGTCGGGCTCCAGGCCTCCGGCTTGCGTATCCGCCTCGACGATCAGGCGCACGGTCTCGTCATCGTGGACGAGGTTGCGATCGAGGCGGGCGTCGAGCGACTGTGCTCCGGTCTCGCCGTGGGCGAGCACCGCGACCGCAGAGACCGCGAGAGCCATTGTCCGGATGTTCACGCGCGCCGGATCCAGTGTTCGCAGGCCGCGAGCGCACGCGCAACGTCGAAGCGGCACCGGCGTGCGTACGGGGCGTCGAGCAACGCGGTTCGCGCGGAGACCCCCAGCCCGGGAAGCGTCGACTCGATCCACGCAAGCCACCGATCGCCGGTCAGTCCCGCCACCTCCTCGCGGGGACGGCGGGCGAGGGCAACCCGGCGGATGAGCGCGGACAGCTCCATCGCGATCTCGGTGTCCGCCGCACCGGCCTCGTGCCGTGCGCGCAGGGTCCGCAGGCTCGCCAGCGCTTCGCGCCGGAAGCGCCCCGCGCGCCACCACCGCGCGGCGACGGCCGCCGCCGCGACCCCAAGCAATGTCCCGAGTCCGGCGAGCGCGATCCAGCCCGGAGCAGGAGGCCAGAAATCCGGTGCAGGGGGTCCATGGATGTCGCGAAGGGCTGCGAGCGGGTCGGCGGGATTCGACGGAACCGGGTTCATCGCGTTCGGCGCCTCCGTCGGCGGAGCCGGCCGGTCAGGTCCCGTCGCAGCACGCGCCGAACGTCGTCGCCGCAGCGGATGCGCACCAGCCTCGCTCCGGTACGCTCGCAGGCCGTGGTGATTCGCGTCTCGATCTCCTCGAACCGCTGTATGACGGCGTGCACGACCTCGCCGGATCGCGTATCGAGCGTCGCGGTTCGCCGGCCGTCGCCAATCGGGTAGCACGCCGGCGGCGGAGGCACCGCCTCGAGCCGGTCGTGGACCCACACGCAAAGCGGATCGTTGTGCTCGCTCAGCTTCGCGAGGTGCCGCTCCGCGGAGCCCCGCAACCGGCTGAAGTCGCTGATCGCGACCACCAGCGTTCCGGGCCGGACCACCCGGAGCGCACGAGCGAGCGCATCCTCGAATCCGCCGCCGTCGGCCTGTGCATCCGTCTCGATTCCGGCTCCGGCAAGCGCTCGAAACAGCCCGAGTGCACCGCGTCGCCCACCCATGATGCGGGACTCGGCCGCAAGGCCGTTGCCGAGCACAAGACCGCCGACACGGTCGCCGCTCTCCGCCGCAGTCCATGCGAGCAGCGAAGCGGCCTCCGCCGCCACCACCGACTTGAACGCCCCACGGGTGCCGAACCGCATGTGATCGCCGAGGTCGACGACGAACAGGACCGGCCGGTCGCGCTCCTCGTGGAAGAGCTTCGTGTGCGGGCGGCCGGTGCGGGCGGTCACCCGCCAGTCGATGCGACGGATGTCGTCGCCGGGCAGGTAGATTCTCGATTCCGAGTACTCCATTCCCCGGCCGCGGAGCCGGGAGACCCGTACCCCGGAACGGCTGGCGCGGCTGGAGAGAGAGGCGTCCAGGGACAGGCCCGCGGCCCGCGGGCGCAGGCCGACGAGGTCGGCGGTGGAGAACGTCGTTCCCGCGAGGCCGCGGACACTCCCGGCCGGGCTCCGTGCGTCGAGCCGGCGCGGAGCGCTTGCTCCGTTCACGGAACCGCCACCCTGGAGAGCAGCGCATCCACGACGTGGTCCGCGTCGATTCCGTCGGCTTCCGCGTCGAGGCTGAGCAGTACGCGGTGTCGGAGCACGTCGTGAGCGATCGCCTGAATGTCATGGGGTGCGACGTAATCGCGGGCGTCCAGCCACGCGTGGGCCCGTGCACATCGATCGAGCGCGATACTTGCGCGCGGGCTCGCGCCGAAAGCGATCCAGCGCGCGAGATCGTCACCGTACCGGGCCGGAGTCCGTGTCGCGAGTACCAATTCGACAAGGTAGCGCTGGAGCGGCTCGGAGAGGTGCATGTCGAGCACTTCACGGCGCGCGTCGAATATGACCGCAGCCGCCACCCGAGTCACCCCGGGTGCCTCACCGCGGTTCTCCATCGAGCGTCTCGCTTCGTCCCGGACGAGTCGCAGAATCGCATGCTCCGCGTCACCCGAGGGATAGTCAATTCGCACGAAGAGCAAAAATCGATCGAGCTGTGCCTCAGGGAGCGGATAGGTTCCCTCCTGCTCGATCGGATTCTGCGTCGCCATGACCAGAAACAACGGCGGAAGCGCGTATGTCGTGCGTCCGACCGTGACCTGGCGCTCGCCCATCGCTTCGAGCAGAGCGGACTGCACTTTCGCGGGAGCTCGGTTCACCTCGTCGGCGAGCAGCACGTTGTGAAACAGCGGACCGCGCTGAAATACGAAGCTGGCAGTCTCCGGACGGTAGATTTCGGTGCCGGTCAGGTCGGCGGGGAGCAGATCGGGGGTGAACTGCACACGGTGGAAGTCGCCCTCGACGCGGGTCGCGAGTTCCTTCACCGCGGTTGTCTTGGCCAGGCCCGGCGCGCCTTCCACGAGCAGATGACCGTCGGCCAGCAGTGCGATGAGAAGACGATCGACGAGCGCATCCTGGCCGATGATCCGTGACCGCAGGGCATCGCGAAGCACACCGAATGCACACTGCGCCGTTGATTTCTCCAGATCCTGGCGCATGACATCGTTCATTTCGGCGACGAGGGGCAATGGGGCCGTGTACAGTGCGATCCTAGCGCACGTCGGACGGGTTCGGGGCAATTGCGCACAGGCGTTCTCGCAGCAACGTCAGTCCCGCCGCAGCGCCTCCGTTACCGCGATCGGCGTCGGATACCTGAGCATGATCACGTAGCTCGACACAATGAATGTGAGCAGTGTGGCCGTGTGGATCGTGTAGGCGGCATTCGGACCGATGACGCCGCCACTTGATGCAATCACCGCGATAAGCAGGGAGAACTCGCTGAGCTGTCCCAGTCGTACGCCAATCTCCATCGACAGTCGGCGCGTCTCGCACTCGCGCCGCAGAAGCCAGCGGAATACCACCGGTTTCATCACGAGCATCGCGCCACCCAGACAGGTGGCAGGAAGCGCGACCTCGGACAGCATCGGAATCGGGAACCCCGCCCCCAGCGCAAAGAAGAACATGACGAGGAAGAAATCTCTCAATGGCTTGAGGCTTTCGGCGATGAACGTGGCGACCGGACTGCGCGCAAGCGCCACGCCGGCGACGAATGCTCCGATTTCGTGCGAAAGGCCCATCATGTGGCCGAGCTGGGAGACGCCGAGGCACCAACCGATGGCGACGAGGAAGATGTACTCCCTGATCGTGTCGAAACGGCGAATCAGAGGGGTCAGAGTCCATCGTTCCGCCACCACCGACACCACCACGACCACCGGCAACGCCGCCGCGAGCCGGACGGTATCGCCGGCCGACAGAGTCGGTCGGGATGCCGCGTCCAGACCGAGCAGCATCATGATTGCGATGACGTCCTGAAGCAGCAGCACACTGATGATGACTTCGCCGGTATGCCGGTGGTGCAGCGTGGTGGTGGGAAGCAGCTTCAGTCCGATGATGGTGCTCGAGAACATCGAGAGGGCGCCGATCACCACGGCTTCGGGCAGTGTGAAGCCGAATGCGAGGGCGATCGACAGGCCTGCGGCCGCGAACACGAGGGAACTCCACAGGGTGACCATCGTGGCCTCGCGCATCATTCTCGCGAGCTTCTGGGGATGCAGGTTGAGGCCGAGCAGATACAGGAGGAAGATGATTCCGACTTCGCCGATCCCCTGTGCGATCGTCGGATCCTCGATCAGGCCGAACCCCCACGGACCAACCAGCACCCCAAGCGCGATGTAGGCGACCAGCATGGACTGGCGTGCGAACAGCGCCAGCCCGGCGACGATCGCCCCTCCGGTGAAAATCAGGAAGATCGTGAAGAGAATGGACTCGCCGTGCACCCGTCCTCCGAATCATTTGCCCTCATCGCCAGTGCGGCCCTGTCCGGTCGGGGTGCCGTCAGCGAGACCTCGATACGCGAAGCGCCAATCCGATGATTCGTGCGGCCAGAGTGCATCTGCCCGACTTCGGTACTCCGCAGCCGCGCACCAGGGCGTGTTCACGCTCCCGTCACTCCACTTCGTATCGTTCAGAAGCAACTTCCGGCGAGAACCGCAAGGTGTGCCGCCACGCACCTCGGCAGTACGTTGATGTTGTACCCTCCCTCCAACATCGACAACACGCGGCCGCCTGCGTGCTTGTCGGCCACTTCGACGATTCTCTCGCTCATCCAGCCAAAGCACTCCGTGCTCACGCGAACCTGCGCGAGGGGGTCGGCGGCATGGGCGTCGAATCCAGCCGAAACGATGACGAAGTCCGGAGCGAACGTATCGGCGGCGGGAAGAATCCGGTCGTTGAATGCCCGATGGTACTCCTGATCCCCGGCTCCGGCCGCTACCGGGCAATTGACTGTCGCACCCGCGCCGCGGCCGATTCCCGTCTCCGATGCCGCCCCCGTGCCGGGATAGTACGGATACTGGTGAATGCTGGCGTACATCACCGACGGGTCTTCCTCGAACGTGTGCTGGGTCCCGTTTCCATGATGGACGTCGAAATCCAGAATCAGGATCTTGTCAACGCCGTAGGCCCGTTGCAGGTAGCGGGCGGCGATCGCCACGTTGTTGAAAAGGCAGAAACCCAACGCCATTCCTCTTTCGGCATGATGGCCGGGAGGACGACTGAGTGCGAAGCCGTTGTCGACGTCCCCGGCGACGATACCGTCCGCCAGCTTGAGCGCCCCCCCTGCCGCGAGGCGGGCCACATCGCTGCTTTGGCGCGAAACTCCAACGTCGGCGACGTCGAGGAATGGCGCCCCGGACCGGCATGTTTCCTCCGCCCGGGCGATGTAGCTTGCGTCGTGTACCGTTTCGATCCACGTCGGATCCACCATCTCCGGGTCGATGCGCACCAGGTCGGCGAACCAGTCGCGGCCCTCGAGCCACACCATCGTGGACAGGAGGCGTTCGCTCCTTTCGGGATGGCCGCGACCCGCATCGTGGTCGAGGAATCGAGAGTCGTACATGAACCCTGTGGTCATCGCGCTCCCTCTTCCTGCACGCGCAGTTCCGTGTGGTACCGTCGAGCCTTTTCCATGTAATGAAGGGCAATTTGCCGGATTCCCGTGACATCCTCGTCCGTGAGAGTGCGCACGACCCGCGCCGGTGTTCCGAGGGCGAGCGAGCGCTCCGGAATCACCTTTCCCTCCGGAACCAGCGCTCCGGCACCGACGAGACTTCCACGACCGATCACTGCGTGATTGAGCACCACCGCGTTGATTCCGACCAGTGCGCCGTCCTCCACCGTGCACCCGTGCAACATCGCATGGTGGCCCACACTCACGTTTGCGCCGAGGGTGAGGGGGATGCCTTCGTCCACGTGAAGAACTGCGGCGTCCTGGATGTTGGTGCCGTCGCCTATGGAGATGACGTCGTTGTCGCCGCGCACCACGCTGTTGAACCAGACACTGGCGCCATGACCGAGGACGACGGAACCGACGACCACGGCGTTGTCGGCAACGTAGAAATCTCCGCGCGTCCGGACATGGCGATCGCCAAGGGAATAGATCATGAGTTCAAACATCCGTTCGCTACGGGCCGGGGCGGCCCTTGCGCATCGTGGATAGTCTACCCGCTTGCGGATGCGTCGTCGTTTCTCGCCGTTCGGTACGGGGCGCGTCCGAATCCTCTTCATCGCTCCGAATGGAATCGTGTGGAGATTTGACTTTAGATCCACACGATAATCGTTTATAATCATATAGATAAATAACTATTCTCACGTGTTATATTAGAAAATTCGAAAAAATATCACGAGGACGTCACCTCGCTACACGTCCGAACCGCGCGCCATGTAGGCGCGCGCCCAGCGTAACCATTCACGGAGTTCCCGGTCGTATCCAACCAATGATCCGTCATCGTGTCGGGAGAGCAGACGAACGAGTCTGCCGAAGACTCGAGGTCCGGTCGGGGGCGGTACACAGTCAAGCGCATGCTCCAACAGAGCGAGAGCCGCGTCATGACGATTGTCGCGTACATGAAGCCGCACGAGCAGCCGCAACGCCTCGAAGTGGTCTGCGTCGGCCGAAATCGCCCGCGTCGCGTACTCGAATGCAGCCTCGTCGGCACCGAGCCGCTCGTGGCACAGCCCGAGGACGTGGAGCGTGTTGGGATTCTCGCCGACGTGCTCGAGAAGTTCTTCCAGGCAACGGATTGCCACGCGATAGTTCTTGAGCCGGAATGCTTTCGTCGCCCGGAGTTCCAGCCTCGACGTGCGTGAAGGCCGGCCGAACATCGTCAATCGGCACTTCTGTCTCGCGTGCGCACCCGGACGTCGCTTCGATGTCGAGTCCGAATCGAATGCGCGTTCGGTCTCCCTGAACTCGGTCGGGCAGCGCGGATCGCGATTCGCGGTCCGCTGCAGCACCGTGTCCTGCCCATGGAACCCTCCGATCGTCCGGCTGCGCACAATGCTGACTTGATCGAGTGCGATGATTGACCGTTAGTATCTGTGAACCCGCGCCGTGCCGGTAGTCGCCGTATGGTCCGGAGCGGCAAACCGCGCGGAGGCGCGAAGCCATGGTGGACATTCAACACGAGGAACAGGTTCATGCCCAAGGCAATTCGAATCCATCACACCGGCGGTCCGGAAGCGATGCGATGGGAAGACGTCGATGTCGGAGCCCCGGGTCCGGGCGAGATACGAATTCGGCACGAGGCGGTGGGACTCAACTACATCGACGTGTACTTCCGTACCGGTCTCTATCCGGCGCCGTCGCTCCCGTTCTCTCCCGGCATGGAGGGCGCCGGAGTCGTCGATGCAGTAGGTGAGGGTGTCGGTTCCCTGTCAGTGGGGGACCGGATCGCGTATGCAGCACCACCGGTCGGTGCGTACGCCGAAGTACGTCTGATGCCCGCCGAGAACGTCGTGAAGATTCCCCCCGGCATCGATTCGTCTCTGGCGGCGGCGATGATGCTGCAGGGCATGACCGTCGAATATCTTCTGCGCCGGACCTATCCCGTACAATCCGGCGATACCATCCTGTTTCACGCTGCGGCAGGAGGCGTCGGTCTGATCGCCTGTCAGTGGGCAAAGCACCTCGGTGCGACTGTCATCGGCACCGTCGGCAACGACGAGAAGGCGGAACTCGCGCGGGAACACGGCTGCGATCATGCGATCGTCTACACGCGCGAGAACTTCTCCGAACGGGTAAGGGAACTCACCGATGGCGCGGGGGTGCCAGTCGTCTACGACGCGGTGGGACGCGACACGTTCGAGGGCAGCCTCGACTGCCTTCAACCCAGGGGGATGCTCGTGAGTTTCGGTCAGTCGTCGGGAAAGATCGATCCGTTCGACGTCGGTATCCTCAGCGCCAAGGGATCCCTCTACATCACACGCCCGACACTGATGACGTACACCGCGAGCCGCACCGATCTGGAGGACTCGGCGCGAGCTCTGTTCGACGTGGTCGGTGGCGGTGCGGTACACGTCACGGTCAACCAGACGTTTCCTCTCGCCGAAGCGGCGGCCGCACACCGGGCGCTCGAATCGCGGCAGACGACGGGTTCGACCGTCCTCATGCCATAACCACCGGCGGGACGGAGTATCTTCGGATAAGCTTCCGGGCGGACGGATGCGGACAGCACCGATGACGAACACCGTGTGACAAGAGCGCATGAGCGACGATCTCGCCTACCAGACCGGAATCCTGGAGGGCGTTTCTCGCACCTTTGCTCTGACAATTCCCCAACTCCCGGAATCATTGCGCGACGTGGTGGGCAATGCGTATCTCCTGTGCCGAATCGCCGACACCATCGAGGACGAGCCGACGCTGACGGTCCCGCAGAAGCAGGCGTTCGGTGAACTCTTTGTCGAGGTCGTGGCGGGCGGGCAGGGGGCGGAGCGTTTCGCCCGGGAACTGCTGCCGTTGCTGTCGTCGGCGATGCTGGACAGCGAACACGATCTTGTCGCCAATACTGCGAGAGTGGTTCGAATTACCCACGGATTCCGCACCGTCCAGCGAAACACCCTGGTGCGTTGCGTGAGGGTCATGTCGCGAGGCATGGCGGAATTTCAGCGAAATGCCACGGTCGATGGCCTGAACGATTTGTCCCACCTCGATCGCTATTGCTACCACGTCGCGGGTGTGGTCGGCGAAATGCTCACCGAGCTTTTCTGCGACTACTCGGCGGAGATACGCGAACGACGAGGCGAGTTGCTCCCGCTGTCCATTTCCTTCGGACAGGGGTTGCAGATGACGAACATTCTCAAGGACATATGGGACGACAATCGCCGGGGGGCGTGCTGGCTGCCGCAGGATGTATTTCGTTCGGTCGGATTCGACTTGCGGACACTGTCCACCGGTCGAACCGGCCCGGAGTTCGTTGCCGGTCTGTTGCATCTGATAGCGATCGCCCGTCTGCACCTGGCGAACGCGTTGCGTTTCACGCTGCTCATTCCGGCCAGTGAAACAGGCATTCGCCGATTCTGCCTGTGGGCGCTGGGGATGGCCGTGCTCACGCTGCGTCGCGTTCACGCACGCCCTGCCTTCACCGATTCCAGGCAAGTGACCATCTCTCGGCGCAGCGTGCGCGCGACCGTCATGGTCACCAACTCGCTGGCGCGTTCGGACATTGCGCTGAGAATGCTGTTTCACGCGTACACTCGCGGGCTTCCCTCGCCGAGACCAGGTACGGACGCGGGATTGTCCTGAACCCGATTCCAGCCGGGATCGCACGCGCCAATCGGAGAAGCACTCGCTGCCGCCGGCCGCAGTCGGTCACGATTCGAGCGGGCACCATGCGATACGACTGTGGCCTCAGGTTCGAGGGGTGCCTGGACCAGGTTCGACATCGGCCCACGACGCATTGATGACAGATCACTGATTTCCGGCTTGAACCGATGCCACGAACATTCGCCAATGCTGTTCGTCGGCCTCCCGCGGTACGGCCTCGTACAGCATCAGCCGCCGGATCAGATTACCCGCGTAGCGAGCCCGCAGGCTTTGCGCAAGGTCGCCATCGGCTTCGGAAACCGCGACGGCACACAGCAGATTGTCGCTCACATGATCCGGCATCTCGTCGAATCGACGCTCCCGCATGAGCGCACTCAACCGCTTGGCAGCGTCGATCTCCCCGTGGAACTCCAGAAATTTTCGATAGCTGGGCGTCGATGCGTAAAACGCGATCTGCCGTCGAACTGCACGCTCCGAGCGTCCGCGCTCGGACTCGGTACGTCCGCGCACCACGAAGCAACTCGCCAGCAACGTAATGGATCGGGGCGACCTGGCGCGCCTCCGGGCGCCCTCGGCCAGAGCCGGGTGAATGATCTCCCGAAGATACTCCGGCGAATGCATCGGATGCACGTTGAATCCGTCCGCCGCCTCACCCGCAGCGACGGCCATCCGAGGATTCACCCCTGCGAGGTAGACGGGAATGTTCGGGTCGTCGATGGGACCGGGATTGAAGAAATCGTTGATCAAGGTAAACCGATAGAATCGACCTTCGTAGTTGGGGCGGACTCCGGTCTGGAATGTGTTCCAGATGGCTCGAAGACAGTCGATGTAGTCGACGATTCGCGCGGCAGGATGGTCGAACTCGGCCGAAAACCGACGTTCCACATGAGGGCGCACCTGAGTTCCCAGTCCAAGCAGAAGACGGCCCCGGCTGACCGCCTGCAGATCCCATGCGCTGGTCGCCATCGAGAACGGAGTCCTTGCGAACGCAACCGCGATGTTGGTTCCGATTCGTATCCGCTCGGTGGCGAGAGCCGCTTCCAGGAGCGGAAAGAAAGGGTCGTGGGATATCTCGAACGACCAGATTGCGTCGAATCCGATACGTTCGATCCTGGCGGCCTCCGTGCCTGCCTCGGAGAGCCGAAAGTCTTCCTGCATCGGTGCATCGAAGTACATGAGCCTTCTCGAGTGTGTCCGGAAACCGGGACGGCATTGCGTGGTATGGTACCGGAGCTGCAGTTCAGTCCAGTATCCTTTGGAACAATCTCCGAATGAGACGCTGAGGCCGATTTTTCATTGGCCGCGCACGCTCCGCGTGGCGGCGGGCGGGCCTGTGTCCCTGACCAAACAGATTTCACAAGGAGCAAGTGAGTGCGATATGAAGCACCCGAATCCGTCGAAGGAGCGGTGAGCCTTCTTGCGGGCGGTGGACCGAGGGGCCGCGTCCTGGCCGGAGGCACGGATCTGCTGGTGCAACTCCGAGCCGGGGCCATTGCGCCCGATCTCGTCGTCGACATCAAACGAATCGGGGAGACCCGGGAAATCCGTGAACAAGACGGGAGTTTCGTCATCGGCGCGGCCGTGACCGGGGCCGAGCTGGGCGAGCATGCGAAAATCAAGTCGACGTGGCCCGGAGTGGTCGAGGCCGCCGAGCTCATTGGTTCGACTCAGATACAGGGCCGGGCATCCCTTGCCGGCAATCTCTGCAATGCATCCCCGGCGGCGGATACCGTCCCCGCTCTGGTCGCGGCCGCTGCGAGGTGCAGAATTGCCGGCCCGAAGGGTATGCGTCGCGTCGCCGTCGAGGACGTGTGCACCGGACCCGGACAGCTTTCACTGGGTGATGGAGAGTTTGTCGTCGCATTCGAGCTTCCCGAGCGCCCTGCGCGCTCAGCGGATGCCTACCTTCGTTTCATCCCCCGAACGGAGATGGACATTGCGGTGGTGGGCGCCGGAGTGAACCTGTCCTTCGACGAGGAGGGACGATGTACAGCGGCGCGAGTTGCGCTGGGCGCTGTCGCTCCCATCGTGATTCTCGTCGAGGAGGCGGGTGCTGCGTTGCTTGGCACGGAATGTGGCAACGCCGCACTCGACGCGATGGCCGCCGCTGCGCGAGCCGCTTGCCGACCAATCGACGACAAGCGTGGGACAGCCCAGTACCGGACGAAGGTCGCCGGGGTGCTGGCGACGCGGGCGGCGCGTATCGCCGCGGACAGAGCCAGAGAGGTGGGCTGATGGCCAAGGCACACGTAATGACGACCATCAATGGTGACCCCGTCGAGTTCCTCTGCGACACGGAGCAGACGCTGCTGGACGTTCTCAGAGATGAATTGCACCTGACCGGAAGCAAGGAAGGATGTGCATCCGGGGACTGTGGCGCTTGCAGCGTGATCGTCGACGGGCGGCTTGTTTGTGCATGCCTGATGTTGGGTGTCGAGGCGCAGGAGCATTCCATCGAGACAATCGAGGGCATGGCGAGCGGGGATCGACTCCACCCGCTACAGACAAAATTTCTCGAACACGCGGCGCTCCAGTGCGGCGTGTGCACGCCGGGGTTCCTGGTGGCTGCGAAATCGTTGCTGGAACGCAACCCCGATCCGACGGAGACCGAAGTCCGATACTGGCTTGCCGGCAATCTTTGTCGCTGCACCGGATACGACAAGATCGTGCGCGCGGTGCTGGACGCGGCGCAGGAAATGCGAGGAGGCTGAACGATGACAGCAGGTACCGACAGGAAGGCGAACGGCAAGACCCGATGGGTCGGCACACGGCCGGTTCGGCCCGACGGCGTCGACAAGGTGACCGGACGTGCGCGCTTCGGAGCCGATGTTCACCTTTCCAACATGCTGGTGGGCAAGGTTCTTCGCAGTCCCCATGCGCATGCCCGGATACGGTCGATCGATACCACCGCAGCGCTTGCATTGCCCGGCGTGAAGGCGGTCGTCACGCAGGACGACTTCGCCGATCTTCCCTCCGAGTTCGTACCCGCGGGCGAGATGATGGTGAACTACAGAGACATCGTTCGCAACGTGATGGCTCGCGAGAAGGTGCTCTACGAGGGCCATCCGGTGGCCGCGGTGGCTGCGGTCAGCGAACGGGTTGCGAAGGAAGCCGTCGACCTCATCCAGGTCGAGTTCGAGGTGCTTCCGCACGTGCTGGACGTCGTGGAAGCGATGGCGCCGGATGCGCCGTTGCTCCACGAGGACATGATGACTGCGGGCGTGGAACCGGCGCCGTCGAGCCCGTCGAACGTTGCGAAGGTCGTTGAGTTCGGACATGGCGACATCGAGGCAGGACTTGCCGCGGCAGACGTGGTCGTCGAACGCGTATTCAGCACCCAGCCCGTGCATCAGGGTTACATAGAACCGCATTCATGTATTGCGAGCTATGCGGAGGACGGCCAGGCGGAACTCTGGTGCACCACGCAGGGCCACTTCGTGGTACGCGGGCACTGCGCGAAACTCCTCGGAATGGAGGTGTCGAAGCTCCGGGTCACAGCATCCGAAATCGGCGGCGGCTTCGGTGGCAAGACGGTCGTGTACCTCGAGCCGGTCGCGCTGATGCTGTCGCGCAAGTCCGGACATCCCGTCAAGATGACCATGTCCAGAGAGGAGGTCTTTCGCGCTTCCGGCCCCGCACCGGGCACCTGGGTCCGGGTCAGGGCCGGAGTGACGAAGGAAGGCCGAATCACCGCCGGGGAAGCCGAGCTCAAGTACCAGGCGGGCGCATTCCAGGGCTCGCCGGTGCAGCCGGGTTGCATGTGTGCATTCGCACCCTACGACCTGGAACACGTGAAGGTCGTGGGCTACGACGTCGTGGTCAATCGACCCAAGGCGGCCGCCTACCGCGCTCCCGGCGCCCCGCAGTCCGAGTTTGCGGTCGAGTCCGTGATCGACGAACTCGCCAAGCGAATCGGCATGGATCCGGTGGAACTGAGGCTGAGGAACGCAGCGAAGGAAGGCACGCGCGCCGCCTACGGCCCGACCTTCGGACCGGTGGGGCTGGTCGAGACGCTGGAAGCGGCCCGGTCCCACGAACACTACCGCGCGCCGCTCGAACCGGGGCAGGGACGGGGCGTAGCGTCCGGCTTCTGGTTCAACATCGGCGGAGAGACTTGTGCGACGCTCAACCTCGGCGAGGACGGCACCATCGCTCTCGTGGCGGGGACACCAGACATCGGTGGCTCACGCGCAGCTCTGGGCCTGCAGGCAGCGGAAGCGCTAGGTGTGGACGTGGAGAAAATCCGACCGTTGATCGGAGACACCAGCACATTGGGCTACACCTTCCTGACCGGAGGCAGCCGGACCGCGTTTGCGAGCGGCCTGGCGACAATCGAGGCGTCAAAGGACTTGATTGGGCAGCTCTGCGAACGCGCTGCGAAGATTTGGGACATCCCTGTCGATGCGGTTGAATGGGTAGACGGCGAGGCTCGGCCTGCCGGCGCCAATGCGGGGGAATTTGATCCCATGTCGCTGGCGGATCTCGCGAAGGTCGCCGGCAAGACCGGTGGTCCACTCGTCGGCCGCGCCCAGATCAACGCGCAAGGCGCCGGCCCGAGTTTCGGGACTCACGTGGTGGACATCGACGTCGACCGCGAAACGGGGAGGGTGACGATTCTGCGATACACCGTCATTCAGGACGCCGGCAAGGCCGTGCACCCGAGCTACGTGGAAGGCCAGTTGCAGGGTGGAGCGGTGCAGGGCATCGGTTGGGCACTGAACGAGGAATACGTCTACGACGAGCAAGGGAGACTTCAGAATCCCGGGTTCCTCGACTACCGCATCCCGGTGTGCTCGGACGTTCCCATGATTGATACCGTCATCGTGGAAGTAGCGAACCCCACCCATCCGTATGGTGTGCGTGGAGTCGGAGAAACGCCGATCGTACCTCCCATGGCAGCCATCGCGAACGCGGTGGAAAGTGCGCTCGGGATCCGCTTTACGGATTTGCCAATGTCGCCTCCCAGAGTCCTGAAGGCGCTCGAGGAGGCTCGAATGCCGGAAGCTGCGGACTGAGCAATCGACCGATGGCGCGGGTGTACTTCACAGGCAACTTCCGGCAGCTCGTCGGTGGCGACGCCGAGGCGTCAATCGACGCCTCGACCGTCCGAGACCTGCTTGCGCGACTGGGTGAACGCTACCCCGCGCTCGCTCCGCACCTCGACGAAGGCGTGGCGTTCGCAATTGACGGTGAAATTCATCAGGACGCACTCTTCGCGCCGATTGAGCCGGACAGCGACGTGCACCTGATGCCGAAAATCGCAGGGGGCTGATGAGCTTCAGATCCACCCCTGCATTTTCAGGGCGGAAGCGAAGGAGCGGCTGACCGGTACCCGACTGCCGTTGACCAGGCGGAGAATGACGCGACCGCCTCTGCGTCGTTCGACCCCGGCGACGGCGTTGCGGGCCACCCAGTGCGAGCGGTGCACCTGCAGCCCGTTCACCTGCTCGACCTCGCGCAACGCGTCGCGAAAGCGCAGCAGCAGCAATTCGCAGCCTGCCGAGGTATGCACCTCGACGTAGTGGTCCTGCATGCGGAGATGCAGCAGTTCCGCTCGCGCGTGTACGGGCAACCGAGCAAGTAGAGCGGCCTCGGGCGGGGCGGCCGGCTCGGACCCAACTCCCTCGCGGCGCGTGGATGACTCGGATCTGCCCGTTTCCCCAGCGATTTCCCGCCGCCGAAATTTCTTCTCGATGAAGTGGTACACGAAGGCCCCGATGATGAGGTGCAGTACCAAGACCTTCGCATAGAGTTCGATGACCCCGCGCACATCCGAAGGCTGATGGCCCAGATAGATGGACAAGGCCAGCCATACCGTGCCGGTGCCGGGCAGGGCCGTAGCCAGGGCGGCGAGTACCAGCGCGGGCGATGTCGGCCAGTTCCGGGAGACAAATGAATGAATGGTGACACTGAACACCATGTGCGCGACCAGCCAGTTCGCGCTCACCGTCGTTGTCCAGAACAGCAGACGATCGAAGTTGTCGAGAGATGCCCAAGTCCCGTAGGGACCGAGGAACACAAGCAGTGCGAGGACAATCAGAAAGCCGAGGACGTTCAGGCCCAGTCGCTTCAGTCCTTGCCGCTGGCGAATCGCGAATTGCATGCGATTCGCGATTCGCGAAATACTGCGGTACTTCGCGAATTTTCGTTTGTCAGTGGCGGACATCGACATCAAGAATTCGCGCAACGGCGTGCCACCAGCCGCGACCACGGCTCTCCGTCTTCATTTCACCCCACGCTCGAGATTCCGTCATGAATCAACGCCATCGTGTCGTGACCGTATCGTCGGGAATTGTAGCGGCAATGGCCGGTTCGGACTTCAGGTGAACTCATGGATATCGATGCAATTCTCACGGAACTACCGGCAACGATGAATGCTCGCCCGGATCTGGTACGACTCGGACGCCACTGCGACCTGGAGTTTCTGATCGAGGTAGGAAGTCGCGCCTTCCAGGTCACGGTGGAGTCCGGACACCTCACCAGCGTGTACCAAGGACCACTCAAGATGCGGGCTTGGAGCTTTGCAATTCGTGCCGACGAGAAAACGTGGCGCGAGTTCTGGTCGCCGGTACCGAGGCCGGGATTCAACGACATTCTTGCGATGGCGAGCTATGGACACGCAAGAATCGAAGGCGATGTAGGCTCGCTGCTCGAACACCTGCGCTTTTTCAAGGAGGTAGCGCAGCTTCCCCGAACGATACTGGCGAAAACACCATGACGACAGCGCGAGTCGAGCCAATAGTCGGCCGTTACGTCCACTTGGACATCGAGGGTGTAGCGTACCGGATTTACTTCGAGGAGGCGGGTGCCGGCGTTCCGCTGGTATGTCTGCACACCGCCGGAGCTCACTCCAGCCAATACCGCCACCTGATGTGTGATCCGCGGATAACGAATCGATTCCGCGTTCTCGCATTCGATCTGCCCTGGCACGGCAAGTCGAACCCACCGGTCGGATGGGAGAGCGTGGAGTATCGGCTGACCGGCAAATTCTACGTCGCCGCCGTCATCGCCTTTCTCGACGCACTGGGTCTCCAACGACCAGTGGTCATGGGATGCTCGATGGGGGGACGGGTGGTAGTGCAGATCGCGATCGAGCACGCGGCCCGGATCCGGGCGGTCATCGGACTGGAGGGGTCGGATCATCCGTCTCCATGGTACGACAGTTCGTGGCTCGACCGTTCGGAGTTCCAACGAGGAGACTTCTGCGCGGCGCTGGTCTCGGGTTTGATCGCGCCGCAAAGCCCGGCTGAATTCCGTTGGGAGACACTGTGGCACTACCATCAAAGCGGGTCCGATGTATTCAAGGGTGACATGCACTTTTATCGCACCGACTCGGAATACCGTCGTGCCAGTTCGGAAATCGACACCGACGCCTGCCCCGTATTTCTGATGACGGGGGAGTACGACTACTCGTGCACGCCCGAACTCACGCGTGAAACGGCGGCCAGGATCCCCGGTGCAGAAGCGACCATCATGGATGGGATTGGACACTTTCCGATGAGCGAAAATCCGGAGCACTTCTCCAGGTATCTCATTCCGGTGCTGGATCGCATCCTGACGAGTTGATTCGTGAGAGCGGCCAGCGGCCGTTGCTCGCGTTCCGGAGTTCACGGCGACCGCGTGGACTCGGCGGCGGAGGAGGGAAGACTCGCATGCCGATTTCGGGCTGCAGGCCGATGTCGAACCGCACCAGTCGACCTGAGCCTACATGGTCCGGGACCTGCAGGCCTCACACGATCGGTCCGAGGCGCTACTTCCGCTGTTCCGAAAGGTCCTAGACTTTCTTTCAGCCGATCACGGCTCGCAGTGCCCACACGACATGAATCATGAGGAGGGGAACACGCAAATGAAACAACGAATCGGCATCGTCGTCTGCGATACCCATCGATTGTCGCGAAATGGATTGATTCGACTGCTCACGGAGGAGGAAGACATCGAGTTGCTCGGCGAGTGCGACCGTGGCGACGACGCCATGAGGGTGGCGCGCGAGCAACGAGCCGACGTGCTCCTCATCGATATGGAAGTCCCCGACATTGGCGGTCTCGAGGTGGCCCGAAGACTGGGCAGAACCAACGATTCGCCACAGGTCATCCTGGTCGGAACCCATGCTGAAGGTCCGATTCCGGCTCGCGCACTGGAAAGTGGTGCGTGCGGCTATCTGACGCGTGGTTGTGCGCCGGTAGAGGTCGTGACCGCGGTGCGAAGGGCATCGGAAGGTCGGCGATATGTCGATGCCGAGGTCGCGCAGAGCATGGTCATCGACAAGTTGAACCCGGGCAGCTCGCCCCTTGCATCACTGACCGCTCGAGAATTGACGGTGATGGTAATGGTGAGCAACGGGTTCGACCGGCAGACCATATCCGAACGCCTGTGTCTCAGCCCGAAAACGGTGAGTACTTACCGAACCCGCATCATGCGCAAGCTCGGTACGTCCAACGATGTGGAACTCACCCATTTGTCGTATCGACACGGGCTCCTTGAACTGCTGGAAAGGGAGTAGCGCGGCGCAGCCGTCGACATCAACCACGGGATGCGAATTTCGCTCCCGTGGGCCGCGCACGGTACAGTAGGCGGGTCGCCGCATCCGTACTCCACCGTGGAACAGCCCCCCGCCAGGTTCGACGCAACGTCCTTCCTGCGAACCCTGAGTAACGATCCGGGCGTGTACCGGTTGGTCGACCGACTTGGACGCGTTCTTTATGTCGGAAAGGCACGCAATCTGAAGAAGCGCGTCGCGAGTTACTTTCGGCCTCGCGAGCAACTCTCCCCGAAGACCCGCGCCCTCATGTCACATGCGACATCGGCCGAAGTCACCGTGACGCACACCGAGACCGAGGCGCTCCTGCTCGAAAACAATCTGATCAAGGAACATCGTCCTCGCTACAACATCGTTCTCAGGGACGACAAGAGCTTTCCGTACATTCACGTCACCACCGACGATGCCTTCCCGCGCCTGAGCTTTCATCGAGGAGCCCGTCGCAGTGCAGGACGTTACTTCGGGCCGTTCGCGAGCGCCGGTGCGACTCGCAGCACACTGAACCAGCTACAGAAACTCTTTCGAATTCGTCGATGCGAGGATTCGTACTACGAGAACCGCTCCCGACCCTGTCTGCAGTATCAGATCGAACGGTGTACCGCCCCGTGCGTCGGTCTGGTTGACGAGCGTGCATACGGTGAAGACGTGCGTCACGCAATCATGTTCCTGGAGGGCAAGAGCGAGGAAATGATCGAGGAGTTGGTGCGTCGCATGGAATCATCCTCATGCGCGCTGGAGTTCGAGCGCGCCGCTCGCTACCGAGACCAGATCGCGAACCTCAGGAAGGTTCAGACCCGACAGTACGTGTCGGGAACGAAGGGAAACGTTGACGTTGTCGCGGCATGCGCCCGGGGAGGAGTTTCCGTAGTCGAACTCTTCGTCATCCGCAACGGGCAGAGCCTCGGCTCGCGCACCATGCGACTTGCGCACGGTGCAGACGCCAGTGAAAGTGAACTGCTGCACGCGTTTCTCCCGCAGCACTACCTCTCGCGTTCCGGGCGAGAACGATCCATTCCGCACGAAATTCTGCTCAGTCATTCACTTCCGGGACTCGATGTGCTGGAACGAACCATTGGCGAACAGGCAGGGCGAAAGGTCAGGATTCGCAGCAACGTACGTGGTGATCGGGCTCGATGGATCGCGATGGCGGCCGACAACGCCGAACTCGCGTTGCAGCAACGTATTGCCAGTCGTTCGAACCTGCGCGGACAATTCGATGCGTTGCAGGAATTGTTCGATCTGGAGCAAGTGCCCGCACGCATAGAGTGCTTCGACGTGAGTCATACCGGAGGCGAATCCGCCGTCGCGTCCTGTGTCGTTTTCGACCAGGATGGGGCAAGAAAGTCTGACTATCGACGATTCAACATCGAAGGGATAAGCGCAGGCGACGATTATGCTGCGCTGCGAACTTCGGTCGAACGGCGATATGCACGCCTGCGACGCGAGGATGCGGTACTTCCGGATCTGTTGCTGATCGATGGTGGCCGGGGACAGCTCAAGCAGGCGGCGGACGTACTCGCCGATTTGCAGATATCCGGGGTTGCAATGGCTGGTATTGCCAAGGGAGCGTCCAGGAAACCCGGATTCGAACAGATATTCGTTCCCGAGCATGCCAAACCGATCGTGCCGTCACCCGATTCAGCCGCACTTCATCTGATTCAACGCATTCGCGACGAAGCCCACCGTTTCGCAATCGCCGGGCACCGAAATCGTCGCGGTCGAGCCCGGCGAACATCTGTCCTGCAGCAGATACCGGGTATCGGGGCGCGTCGTCGACAGCGACTATTGAGCGAATTTGGCGGACTGCAGGGTATCGCTCGAGCTGGAGTCGAGGATCTGATGCGGGTACGAGGCATCAGCCGTAATCTCGCTCTCGCGGTCTACGAGGCGTTCCGAGACGCGTCATGAACGTCCCCAATACACTGACGGGCGTTCGTATATTCCTCGTGCCGGTGCTCGTGATTGTCTTTTACCTGCCATTCAACTGGGCGTCGATGGCATCAGCCGCGGTTTTCGCCATCGCCGCATTGACGGACTGGGCGGACGGGTATCTCGCTCGGCGGTTGTCACAAGTGTCCACGTTCGGAGCGTTTCTCGACCCGGTGGCCGACAAGTTGATGGTCGCCGTTGCTCTGGTGCTGCTGCTGCATCGCGACCCGGCGCTGTGGCTGGTGATTCCAGCCGCGATCATTATCAGTCGTGAGATCGTCGTGTCGGCTCTGCGAGAGCTCATGGCCGAACTCGGACAACGCGCGACGGTGGCCGTGGCGACGCTCGGAAAGGTCAAGACCGTCTCGCAGATGACTGCTCTGTTGTTGATGTTGTACCGCCATGACTTGGGGCCGATCCCGGTGTACTGGTGCGGGTCGGTCCTGCTCTATCTGGCGACCGTGCTCACGATCTGGTCGATGGCGATCTATCTTCGGGCGGCGTGGCCAGTGATGACGTCGCGAGGCGCAGACGACAACCGGATGATGTGAAGGGAGGAGGGTGGATCGACCCCAATCCGACAAAGTCAGTCCATTTGGACGCCGAGCATCGTGCCTGTAGCGGCGCACGGCCACGGAATCGCTTGACAGCGGATCGCCAGTTTCTGGAAGATCGAGCCGGCGTAGCGGGAATAGCTCAGCTGGTAGAGCACAACCTTGCCAAGGTTGGGGTCGCGAGTTCGAATCTCGTTTCCCGCTCCAAGTTCCTCATTGATTGACAATGAAGTGTCCGCGTCGGTTGATTTCTCGGGCTGAGTGGCAGAGTGGTCATGCAGCGGCCTGCAAAGCCGTGTACGCCGGTTCGATTCCGACCTCAGCCTCCATTTTCTTCAGCAATTCCCGATAGCGCCTCGGGGTGCTGCTCCCCGGCGCGGTTTCGAGCCGACTCCGGCCGTCCGGGCGCTTGATCCGGTCCGTTTCGCGGGCGATTTCTGGCCTGGCGGGAATTGCTGCATTTTCTTCCTCTTCGTTTACATTCCGAATAGGCGTCTCTATTCTGCCGACTCACATTGCCCGGGTGGCGGAATTGGCAGACGCAGCGGACTCGTCGGGGTCCTCCACGGGGAAACGCGTGGATGAAAAGGGGTCAAATTCGGGGAACCCTTAACAGGTCGAGCTGATGGCAATCCCGAGCTAAGCCCATGCAGCACATGGGAAAGTGTAGAGACTAGACGGCCCCTGCCTAACTGCCGGACGGCATATGGCAAAGGGATAGTCCAGACCACGAAACGCGCCACAGGTGCGTGGTAGCGAAAGCTACGGTGGTACGTAAAATCCGCCGGCCCCTTGGGCCTTACCGGTTCGACCCCGGTCCCGGGCACCAGCACCACAGGCACGGACGAATGTGCCGCGGCGTATTTCGCCGGCGATACGTTGACCGGGCGAATGAGGCCGCAGCGTACCCGCACACCCGGACGGACACGAACCGGACCTCGGGTGCATGACGTGTACGAATCGTGCGTGCGGCGCATCGCCGAACAGGCGTTCGTGGCGAACGGTGGCTCTGCCGTCCAACCTGCGGTGCCGGTCGAACCGAACCCAGCGTGATGAATCTCTCTGATTGAAGAGGTGTGTGTTCAGGTGTGAATCATCCTGAAAATTTAACATAATATTGATTATCCGCAATATCTCGGATTGCGGCGGCAACTGCCGCACCGAAAGCCGGAGTGGCGGCCTCGCCCGCGGGTGCACGTCAGATTTGTGGTATGAGGTCATGATGTTGCAGCTTGGCGCTCCCAGTAGTCGTCGAAGCGGTTGCTGGTGATGGCGCATCGCAGGGCGATGATGGCGTTGGCGCCATCAACGCTCCAGTGCATGCCACC
>JAJDUQ010000135.1 GCA_022826505.1 Gammaproteobacteria bacterium | reverse complement strand
CCTCGCGCAGCCAACGACCGGCAAACCCCGTGTCCGCCTGCTCCATGACGCTGTGTCTACCACAACGACCTTTGAATGGCCAGCGCCAAATCGAGTCAGGACCCCGATTACACCATCAGGACGACTTTTGATTAGCCCTGGATGACCCCTTTTCACGAGGAGGGTCAGCCGATGCAGGATTCTGAACGAGGTTGCGCCGCCGCTCGGGAGCGGTCGAGCGTGGCGGGATCGAGTGGTTCGGTGAAGCGGCGTTCGCGCCGGCGCTGGAGCGCGGAGCAGAAGGCGCGGATCGTGGGCGAGAGCTTGCGCCCAGGGACGCGGGTGGAGGATGTCGCCCGGCGCTACGGGTTGACCCGCAAGCAGTTGTGGGCATGGCGCAGCCTCGCCCGCCAGGGCAAGCTCGCGGTGGCGGTCCACATATCCTGAACGCGGTCGACGGCTCGCACGCCGGTGGCGTGCGGCTCGAATGTTTCCGTCTCGCCGATGACGGCCGGGCCGAGGAAGTATTCTCGGTCGCGAGCAGTGACGGAGGTCGGGTTCAGGAGACGGTGGACGTCGACGGCAATGATCCGGAGCGCGTGTACGAGCTCGTGTTTCACATCGGTGAGTACTTCGACTGCCGAGGCCTCACCGGGCCCGCAACAGTCGTGCCCGCGATCGTCTTCCGTTTGAGGATGCCGGATCCGGATGGGTGTTATCACATGCCGGTGATCATCGCTCCGCATGGCTATTCGACGTGGTGGTCGACGCCAGCCGGCTGATACGAACCGTCAACCGCGCAGCGCGACGATCTGCTCGTAGAGCGGGCCCGGAATCGTCACGCCCTCGCGCTCCGCGCGCTCGCGCAACGCGAACCGCCGCGCTCCGGGCAGGCGCGTGCCCGGCTGCGCCTCGATCGCGGCGATGAGGGTCTCGAGTCGCGGGCCGAACCGGTTCTCCGAGAACGGGCCAGGGTCGATCCCCAGCAGGAGCTGCCCCGCGCGCGGTGGCTCGCCTTCGGCCTCGAAGTAGGAGCTCGACTCGAAGCCGAAGCAGGACGCGGAGAGGGCGGCGGCCAGGATCTCGACCATCAATACGAGCTGCGCGCCCTTGGCGTCACCCATCGGGGCCATCGTGCCGGCCATTGCCGCCTTCGGGTCGGTGGTCGGCTCGCCGTTCAAGTCGAAAGCCCAGCCTTCGGGGATCGACTCGCCGGATTGGGCCGCCACGTTGATCTTCCCGCGCGCGACCTTGCTGAGGCTCATGTCGACGACGAGCGGCGGCGCGCCGTCGCGCGGGGCCGCGAACGCGACGGGATTCGTCCCGAACAAGCCGCGCTTCCCGCCCCAGGGCGCGATCGCCTGCGGCCCGTTGCACACGCCGAGGGCGACGAATCCGGCGCGCGCCAACGGCTCGACGTGGTGCGCGGCAACGCCGGAATGGTGCGTGTTGCGGATGGATACCGCTGCGATCGGCGAATGCGCGAGGTGCGCCTCGACAGTGCGTTGCGCGAGCGCCGTCGCCGGATACGAGAACCCGTCGTGGGCGTCGACGATCGCAGCGGGCCCGTCGAGCTCGATCAGCTCCGGCTCGGCGTGGCCATCGACCTTGCCGCTGCGCGATTGTCCGGCGTACGACGGAACGCGCGACGCGCCGTGTCCCTTCTGTCCGTCGGCCTCCGCCGCGACAAGCGCGTTCGCGGTCGACTCCGCGTTTGCGGGCGCAGTGTCGTGCGCGACGAGCACCGCGACGATGAGCTCACGGAACTCCGCGAGGCCGAGTCGCTTGTCGTCCATGTTTCTCACGAACTATCTGAAAGTGATGATGCTGCGCGCAACTTCTCCCGCGACGAGTGCGTCGTAGGCCGTATTGATTTCGCTCAATTGATACTCGCGGGACACCATTTCATCGATTTTGAGCCGCCCGCTCATGTACAGGTCGGCAAGTTTCGGCAGGTCGACCGCCGGCCGTGCAGAACCGTACCATGACCCCCTCAATACTTTTTCGGTGCGTGGTAACGACAGCGCGTTGATTTTGATCTCATCGTGTTCGGGAGCCATGCCCACGATTACGGCAGTACCGCCCAGTCCGATCATGCCATAGGCCTGTTCGATCGCGCTGGCGTTGCCGATGGCTTCGAACGAGTAGTCGGCGCCTCCATCGGTCATGTCGAGCACTTTGGCAACGGGGTCTTCGTTGCTCGCGGCACTTACTATGTCCGTCGCCCCGAATTGCTTCGCGTACTCAAGCTTGTTGTCCAGTCGGTCAACGGCGATGATGCGGTCCGCGCCGGCCAAAACGGCTCCTTGGACGACGTTCAAGCCAACGCCGCCACAACCAATCACGACCACCGTGCTGCCAGGTTCTACCTTTGCGGTGTTGACCACCGCACCTACGCCAGTCATCACCGCACAGCCTATGAGGCTCGCCTTGTCGAGCGGCATGTCAGGGCGCACCGGTACCGCTCCGGACTCGGGCAGAACCGCATACTCGGCGAAGCAAGCGACGCGTGCCATGTGATTGATTGCCCTACCATTGCGATGCAGCCGCGAGGTGCCGTCAAACATACCGAACCGTGGTGTCTCGATACCGTCGCACAATACGGGTCGCCCTACCGTGCAGTGGCGGCACGTGCCGCAGTTGGCGCGAAAATTCAACACCACCGGCTGCCCGGGTTTGAGACGCGATACGCTTGGCCCCACTTTTTCGACGACTGCGGACCCTTCATGACCCAATACTATCGGCAAGGGCGTGGTCCAGTCGCCGTTCATGACATGGTAGTCGGAGTAACAAACTCCGGCCCCGGCCATGCGAACCAATACTTCGCCATCGCGAGGGTCGTCGAGTTCGACCTCTTCGACGACCAGCGGTTGATCGACTTCATACAGCACTGCCGCATTCATTTTCATAGTTTTTCCCCGTATGGCACGCATGAGAACTCATTCCTGTCGCCCCCCTGAGCAGAGGGGGATAACAGTGGAATCTCAGATACGAAGGTGGAGTGTGGGAGAAGTGAAACTCGGTTTCAACTTGGTGATATGAAATATGTTATGGGACGTTTGTGGAGTCCGAGGCACGGCAGTGGAATCTGAATTCCCGCGCCCCAGCCAGGTTTCGCAGAGGGCGACCTGGTCCAGCTCGATGTACTCGTTCGCCCGGTGGGCGACCGCGATGCTGCCGGGTCCGCAGATGACCGCGGGCATCCCGCTCTCCTGGAAGAGACCGCCTTCAGTGCCGAAGCTGACCTTGCCGGTCGCGTTGGCGCCGGTGAGCGATTTGGCGAGGAAGTCGATGAGCGCGAGATTCGAGCGCTCGCTCACGGTGTCGAACGCGATCAGCCGCCGAATCAGGTCAAGCGTCGCGGCGCCCGGCCGCTGCCCGGATTCCAGTGTCGGTGCGTGCGCCATGTACGGTACCACCTCCCCCCACTCCCTCGTCGGGTGGCATGACAGACGACCCGGCGAGAAAGGGGAAGCCGGGCCTCGTGAGGTGAATCCTGCGCGAACAGGCGGACGGGGAGTCTCGGAGTCGATCGTCCCCCGTGTGACGCCCCTCTCTTCGATGTATAGTCGAAACGAGTGGCGGCAGTCGCAAGCGGTATCCGTCGGCTCCGTTCCACGAGTCGGCAGGGCGAGCAGATTCCGTCGAGGTCCCACTCGAAACGCGCATCGAAGGGAGGACCGGCCGGGACCTCCGATTCGGGCTGACGCTCTCCATCACGGAGCGAACATTCCAGTGAGCTATCAGGTGCTTGCCCGCAAGTGGCGTCCCCGCGACTTCCAGCAACTGGTCGGGCAGACCCATGTCGTGCGCGCGCTCGTCAACGCGCTGGATGCAGACCGTCTCCACCACGCCTTCCTGTTCACCGGAACCCGCGGGGTCGGAAAGACGACGCTCGCGCGGATCCTCGCGAAATGCATCAACTGCGAAGCCGGCGTCTCCTCGACACCGTGCGGCGAGTGCAGCGCCTGTGTCGAGATCGACGAGGGCCGGTTCGTCGACTTGCTGGAGGTCGACGCGGCGTCTCGTTCGAAGGTGGACGAAACGCGCGACCTGATGGACAACGTCCAGTTCACGCCGGCGCGTGCTCGCTACAAGGTGTACCTCATCGACGAAGTTCACATGTTTTCCGAGAAGAGCTTCAACGCGTTGCTGAAGACCCTGGAGGAGCCTCCTCCCCATGTGAAGTTCCTGCTCGCCACGACCGATCCACAGAAGCTGCCGATCACGGTGCTGTCGAGGTGTCTGAAGTTCAATCTCAAGCGACTGCCGGCCGATGACATCGCCGCCCACCTCGAACGAATCCTCGCCGAGGAAGCCATCGAATTCGAAGCGGCCGCCGCAAAGCTGGTGGCGCGGACGGCCGAAGGCAGCATGCGCGACGCGCTGAGTCTGCTCGACCAGGCGATTGCCTACGGGGCGGGGACGGTGAACGAGGCGGAGACCCGAGCGATGCTCGGTGCCGTCGACAGAAGCCGGGTGATCGATCTTCTCGATGCGGTCGCGGCGCACGACGCGGCCGGCGCCCTGGAGGTCGTGGCCGCCGTCGCGAGCGACGCCGCGGACTACGCGGACGTGCTCGGCGAGGTCGTCAACACGTTGCATCGCATCGCGGTGCGACAGGCGATCCCCGATGTGGCCGACCCCGATCCCGACTTCGCGGCGGCCTGCGGGCGGCTCGCGGAACGCCTTGCCCCCGAAGACGTTCAGCTCTACTACGAGATCGGTCTGAGAGGACGACGTGATCTTGCGCTTGTTCCCGAGCCGAGGCTCGGACTGGAGATGACCGTTCTTCGGATGCTCGCGTTTGCGCCCGATACGGACGGAGTCGCGTCGCAGAGCGCAATTTCTCATCCACGCGGCGCCGGCACCGCCGTTGCGCCCGCGAACGCGGCTGCGGCCTCAGGTCGGGCGGAAGGGGCTCGCGCGACGGAGCACGCGAACGATCGCGTCGAGCCGGCGTCGTTGACCCCGCAGGGCTGGCGAGAGCTGGTGGGCGCTCTGGGGCTGTCGGGGCTAGCAGGCGAGCTCGCGTCGAATTCGATCCTCGTCGCCTCGGACGCTCGCCGGCTGAAGCTCGAGCTGGACCCCGCCCATGCCGCGCTCAATACCGCCGGCGCGCGCGATGCGCTGCGAAACGCGCTCACGGCTCGAGCCGGGCGTGCGGTCGAGCTCGATGTCGTGCTGGATTCGCCGAGCCACGAAACTCCGGCTGCGGGTCGTGCCCGGGACGAAGCGAGCCGCCGTCAGGCTGCGATACGCGCAATCGAAGACGACCCGGGTGTCCGAACCCTGTGCGAGACATTCGACACCAGCGTCGACCATGCCCTGGTGAGACCCGTCGACTGATGCGTGGCTTCGCCCGGACCGCTCAGACAATCATTGCGCCATTTCCGGAGGCGATTTTCGATGAAAGGTGGACTCGGTCAGTTGATGAAACAGGCACAGAAGCTCCAGGAGGACCTCCAGCAGGCCCAGAACGAGCTCGCGTCGATGGAGGTGGTCGGCGAGGCGGGAGCCGGCATGGTCACCGTCACGATGACCGGACGGCACGACGTGCGCTCGGTGCGAATCGACGCAACCCTGATGGGTGAAGACAAGGAGATGCTGGAGGATCTCATCGCGGCCGCGGTGAACGACGCAGTCCACAAGGTCGAGGCTCGGACGAAGGATCGATATTCCGGACTGGGGGCCGCGCTCAATCTCCCCTCCGGCATGAAGCTGCCGTTCTAGCTGCGTAGCCGATGGCGCTGAGTCCCCTCATCGGCCGACTCGTCGAGGCGTTGCGGTGTCTGCCGGGAGTCGGTCCCAAGTCGGCTCAGCGCATTGCCTTTCATCTCCTCGAACGAAAGCGGGACGCGGCGCTCGAGCTGGCACGTGTGCTCGAGGAGGCGGTCGCCGCGGTGGGACGATGCGAGTCGTGCCGAACCCTGAGCGAGGACGCGCGGTGCGCGATTTGCACATCGCCGCGGCGCGACCCCCGGACGTTGTGCGTGGTGGAGACGCCGGCGGACATGGCCGCCATCGACGCATCCACCGGATACGACGGGATGTATTTCGTGCTGATGGGGCATCTGTCGCCGCTCGACGGAATCGGACCGGCCGAGCTCGGACTCGATCAGCTCGAGCGGCGGCTCGACGACGGAGAAGTCAGCGAAGTCATCCTCGCAACCTCCTCGACCGTCGAGGGCGAGGCCACGGCACACTACCTTGCGGAGATGGCTCGCGAACGCGGTATTCGGGCAACACGCATCGCGCAGGGAGTTCCGATGGGTGGGGAGCTCGAATTCGTCGACGGCGGCACCCTCGCCCGGGCGATCATGGGGCGACGCGACGCGATATGACCACGACTCCGAACGTATCGAATCTCGTCTGGATCGATCTCGAGATGACGGGTCTCGATCCCGACGCGGACCGGATCATCGAGATCGCCACGGTGGTGACCGACGCCTCGCTCGAGGTGCTCGCGGACGGGCCGGCGATTGCGATCCATCAGGCCGCCCGGACCCTCGCCGCCATGGACGAGTGGAATACCGAACAGCACGGTCGGTCGGGGCTCACGGAGCGCGTGCTGGCGAGCTCTTGCGGAGTGGGAGAGGCGGAGTCGCGCACGCTCGCGTTCGTGCAGCGGTACGCGCCGCCACGAACTTCGCCGATGTGCGGAAACAGCATCTGTCTCGATCGGCGCTTTCTCCACCGCTACATGCCGAGGCTCGAGAGCTGGTTCCACTATCGCAACCTCGACGTGAGCACCCTGAAGGAGCTGTGTCTGCGCTGGGCACCGGAGAAGGCGCGAAACTTCGTCAAGCGCGCCGAGCATCGCGCCTTGCAGGACATCCACGGGTCGATTGCCGAGCTCCGCTTCTATCGCGACGAATTTCTGCGGCTCGACTGACCGCGGTGGCGACTCCGCGCTTCGAATCCGCCATGCTTCCGACTGCGCTGTACCGGGCCTGCGACGTGCGCGAACTCGATCGTCACGCCATCGGGACGGCGGGTATTCCCGGTATCGAGCTGATGGAACGCGCGGGGTTCGAATCGTTCCGTACGCTGCGCGAGCGATGGCCGACGGCGCGCCGAGTGGCGGTGGTCGCCGGACCCGGCAACAACGGCGGCGACGGATTCGTGGTCGCACGGCTTGCGGCGCGGGAGGGTCTCTCGGTCTCGGTGACCCTGATCGGAGACGTGGCGCGAATTCGTGGCGATGCCCTTGCGACGTACAGGCGGATGCTCGACGCGGTGCCCGGACTTGAACCGGTGCGGTGCCTGCGCGAAGAGCCCGACGTGATCGTCGACGCCCTGTTCGGCACCGGACTGACTCGCGATGTCACGGGTGCGGCGGCATCGGCGGTGCAGGAGATGAACGACTCTCCCGCGCCGGTGCTGGCCCTGGATGTCCCTTCGGGGCTTCACTCCGACACCGGCCGGATGCTCGGTGGCGCGGTCCGCGCTGCCGCCACCGTCAGCTTCATCGGTCTGAAGCAGGGTCTGTTCACCGCCGAGGGTCGCGAGTGCGCGGGGGCGATCGTGTACCGCGACCTGGACGTCCCCGACCATGTGTTCGCTCGCGTGGAGGCATCCGCCCGGCGACTGGCGTACGAGGACTGTCTCGGGCTGATTGGTCCCCGCCGCCGGGACTCGCACAAGGGACGGTTCGGTCACGTGCTCGTGGCAGGCGGCGACCACGGACTCGCGGGAGCCGCCCGACTCGCCGGCGAGGCTGCCGCCCGCACCGGAGCGGGGCTGGTAAGCGTGGCGACTCGACCCGAGCACGTCGCGCCGATCGTGGCGTCCCGGCCCGAGCTGATGGTGCGAGGAATCGATTCGCCCGATGCCCTCGGGCCGCTGCTCGACCGGGCGTCGGTGGTCGCTGTCGGCCCGGGACTGGGACGGAACGAGTGGGGAGCGTCGTTGCTCGAACGGGTTGTCGCCTCCGGCTGCGCGATCGTGATTGATGCCGATGCCATCAACCTGCTGGCGGAGGGCGCGGTTGCGTGGCCGAACGCGGCGGCGCGTGCGGTCGTCTACACCCCTCACCCCGGCGAGGCCGCGAGAGTGCTCGACATGTCGGTCGACACGCTCGAGTCGGATCGGTTCGCATCGGCGCAGGCACTGGCCGAGACTCGTCCCGGGACGTGGCTGCTCAAGGGAGCCGGTACCATCGTCGCCGAGTCGGGCGTGACCCCGCGCGTGTGCGAAGGCGGCAATCCGGGTATGGCGAGCGGTGGGATGGGAGACGTGCTGACGGGAATCGTCGCAGCTTTGCTCGCCCAGGGATGCGGCGCGTTCGATGCCGCGTCGGCCGGCGCGTGCGTGCACGCCGCGGCGGGAGACACCGCGGCCGAACGCGGAGAGCGCGGTCTGCTCGCGGGTGACGTGGTCGAGGCGCTTCGCGCGCTCGTGGGTCGCCTTTGATGACCTCCTCGACGGGTCGCGACGTCATCGATCCGCGAATCCCCTGCGGCGTCGGATTGCCGAAGCGGGTCGATCCACATCCCATGTCGCGGCCGGACGCACTTCCGGCGCCGCCTCCGAGCGGCAGGCCTCGGCTGCGAGTTCGATGAGCGCCTCCCACCCTCGGGAGATGCACGTCGACATCCCCCTCCCGAGCGAATCCGCGACGGAGTCGGCAGGGCATGCACTGGCGGGTGCGCTCGAAGCGGTCCTCGAAGTGCGCCACGCACGCGCAGCCGCAATCATCGGGCTGGCCGGGAGCCTGGGAGCCGGCAAGACGACGTTGGCGCGCGCTGCCCTGCGTGCGGTGGGGGTGGCGGGAGCCGTACGCAGCCCCACCTACACCCTGGCGGAGCCCTACGAGACTCGCATCGGACGCATCTGGCATCTCGACCTGTACCGCATTGCGGATCCCGATGAACTGGAGTTCATCGGGATCCGTGATCTGGTCTCGGACTGCACCGCCTGCCTCGTCGAATGGCCGGAGCGCGGCCGCGGAGGGTTCCCGGAACTCGACTGCCTGCTGACCATCACCTCGACCGGACACGGGCGGCGGCTGGGCATCGACCGACGCACGGACCTTGGGGATGCGGTCGGTTCTCGCGTCCACGCTTCGCTGACGGTTGAATTGCCCCGGGTGATCGGTTCACAATCTTGATAGTCAGGATAAGACCCTTGCAATAACCCCACGAAAGTTATAGACCTTTGGTCAGGTCGACTACCCGAGTGACGAACATGTGGTTCCTTGCGATTGGCCTCGCATGCCTGACGGCGACGTCGGTTCCCCTCGCCGCGGCCGAAATCAAGAACATCCGAACCTGGCCGGCACCCGATCACACGAGGGTCGTTTTCGACATCGATCGTCCCGTGGAGTACGCATTGTTCGTGCTTCGCGATCCCGACCGCGTGGTGGTGGATCTGCGTGAGACAAAGCTCCTGAAGCGCGTTCCCCGGGTCCGTCCCGGCGATCGTCTTCTGGTGCGTATCCGGGCCGCACAGCGCACGCGTGCCGAAAAGCGGGCTCGCGGCGGAACTCGAAGCGACCTGAGGGTCGTGCTCGACTCGAAACAGCGCGTGCGGCCGAAGAGCTTTCTGCTCAAGCCCAACAGCAAGTACGGCCATCGGCTGGTCGTCGACGTGTACCCCGTCGATGGCGGCGCGGGCGAGAAGCCGGCGCGAAAGCGCGTCGCCGCCGACGACCCGAAGGACCGGCGCAAGGTGGTCGTCGCCGTGGACGCGGGCCACGGCGGTGAGGACCCTGGTGCCGTCACCAGGTCCGGGATCCGGGAAAAGGACGTTGTGCTGGCCATCGCCCGCGCGCTCAAGCGCCGCATCGACCGCACCCCGGGGATGAGAGCGGTCCTCGTTCGCGACGGTGACTACTACGTCGGTCTCCGGCGCCGCACCGAGATTGCGCGCCGCCAGGGCGCGGATCTCTTCGTTTCCATCCACGCCGACTCGTTTCGCGACCCTCGCGTGTCGGGAAGCTCCGTGTACGTCCTCTCGCGCCGTGGGGCAAGCAGCGAGGCGGCGCGCTGGCTCGCTCAGCAGGAGAACGCCGCGGATTTCGTCGGCGGTGTCTCCATCGACGACAAGGACGGCCTGCTCGCCTCGGTGCTGGTCGACCTTCAGCAGACGGCCACCCTCAGCGCGAGCGCCGAGGCGGGAGGCCAGGTACTCAAGTCGCTCCGTCGTGTCGCGCGCAGCCGCAAGCGCCGCATCGAGCAGGCCGGCTTTCTGGTCCTGAAATCGCCCGACATCCCCTCGATTCTCATCGAGACCGGATTCCTCACGAATCCGGCCGATGCAAAGCGTCTGTCGAATCCGAAGCACCAGGAGAAGGTCGCACAGGCGATCCTGAACGGGATCGTCGGCTATTTCGAGCGCAACCCGCTTGCCGGAACCACGTTCGCGGCAGCCCGGCGTCACACCATAGCGCGCGGCGAGACACTGTCCGAGATCGCGGTCAAGTATCGGGTTTCGGTCGAGCGTCTGCGGGCCGCCAACCGAATCAGCGGAAGCGTCATCCGGGTCGGCGACGTGCTGCGCATTCCCGGGCGCTCGGACGGCTGACCGCGCCGGGGGAGACGGAGTCCGCCCGCTCGCCGTCCGGTGCCCCGGCATCGGCGTATTCGATCACGCCGCCGCCGAGGCATTCGTCGCCAACGTAGAGCACGGCGTACTGGCCGGGGGTCGCCGCCCACTGCGGATTCCCGAACTGCAACTCCAGAGTGTTCCCGCCGCGTTCCGCCGGCCGCACCACGCAGGCCTGATCGCTCTGGCGATATCGAATCTTCGCACTGCATCCGAGCGGCAAGGGCGGTGCGTGATCCGCGATCCAGTGCACGTCGCGCACACGCAGCCGGCGTGAAAGCAACGCTCGATGAGCGCGTCCCTGAACGACGACCAGGGCATTGCGCGCGTGGTCCTTCGCCGCGACATACCAGGGTCCCTGTGCGCTGTCGTTCCGGCCCCCGATCCCGAGACCCCGGCGCTGGCCGATGGTGAAGAACGCGAGTCCCGGGTGCTCGCCGATGCAAACCCCGTCTTCGGTCTCCACGGGCCCCGGAGCAGCGTCGACGAATCGAGCGAGAAAGGGCGGGAAACGCCGCTCCCCGACGAAGCACAGTCCGGTGCTGTCGGGCTTGTCGTGCGGTGCCAGTCCGCCCTTGCGCGCCATGGCGCGCACTGTGTGCTTGTGCAGTTCCCCCAATGGGAACACTGCACGAGCGAGTTGCGACTGATCGAGCGCATGCAGGAAATAGCTCTGATCCTTGGCCGGGTCCACGCCCTTGAGCAGCCGTACTCCGTCGACGGTACGCCGGAGTCTGGCGTAGTGGCCGGTTGCGACGCGTTCGGCGCCGAACCGGCGCGCATGGTCGACGAACGCCGCGAACTTCACCTCCCGGTTGCACGTCACGTCCGGGTTGGGGGTCATGCCGTTTTCGATGTCGCGGATGAACTGCACGAAGACCTTGTCCCAGTACGTGTCGGAGCAGTTCACGGCATGCAGGGCCACGCCGAGCCGATCGCAGACGCGCTGCGCATCGGCGAGGTCGTCCGCCGCCGCACAGTGACCGTCGCGATCGTCTTCCTCCCAGTTCTTCATGAACATCGCCTGCACCGGAACCCCCGCCTCGACCAGTTGCATGAGTGCGACCGCGGAGTCGACGCCACCGGAGATCGCAACCATCGTCGGGGTACCGTCGTCGGTCCGCGCGAGAGGCCGGTCAGGGAGGGAAGCAGCAGGGCGCATCATGACCTCGGGTGAGACCGCGGATTCCAACCGCAATACTACAGTGTGCCGTCGAAGGCGCGTTCCTACAGCCCGGCAGGAAGTCGACAACCTGCATCAACCAGCTTGTTCCTGAGCCGTCCGAGCAGCCTGTCCATTTCGGCGTGGTCCCCGGCATCCATCTTCGGCCCCGGATCGCGGGCCTTGGCCGAAGCGATGGCCCCGCGCCGCCGTAGCGTCTCCTTGCGCAACGCGAGCCCGAATCCGAACTGCTGCTCGTGCCGCAGGACCGGCAGGTAGAGGTCGAACAGGTCCTCCGCTTCCTCGGCCCTGCCGCTGCGGAACATGTTGTAGACGTCGACCAGCATTCCGGAAAAGGCGAATCCGGTCATGATGCCGTCGGCGCCTCGCGCGAGTTCCTGCGGCACGTAGAGGCCGTTGTTGCCGGTCAGGATGCTCACCCGTCGCGTGCCGTCGGTCTCCGGCGCCTGCCGGAGACGGGTCAGCTTGCGATGGCCGGGGCAGTCCTCGTGCTTGAACATCCTGAGGTGGGGGATGTCCGCGATCAGCCGGTTAACGACCCCGACGGAGATGAAGACGGTGGTCGTCGGAGGGTAGTCCTGAAGGCAAATCGGTGTCTCTTCTCCCAGCCGGTCGGCGACGGCCCGGAAGTAGTTCTCGACCTGCTCGTCGGTCTTCAGGCCCGGGATGCCTGCGATCATCACGCCGCCCGCGCCCTGGTCCATCGTGGTTCGCGACAGTGACACCAGGTTGTCCATCCCGGGGTTGCTGACTCCGACGATCACCGGTACCCGTCCGTCGATTCGCTTGAGGACGTGCCGCGTGAACTCGACCTGCTCCTCGAGCGAGAGCTTCGGCGCTTCGCCCATGACGCCAAGGACGGTGACGCCGTGCACCCCCTCCTCGAGATAGAACTCGACCAGGCGGTCCGCGCTTTGCAGGTCCAGGGCGCCGTCATCGGTGAACGGAGTCGCCATGATGACGAAGACACCCTTGCTTTCCTCCGAAATCAGCCTGGTCATCGCTCTTCTCCGTGTTGGTATCCCGACAAGGGGCGCAATGATGACATCTGCCGCGTCCTCATGATCCGACTCCGGGTCTCAGGTCAACCAGCGTCGGACCATCCGCTCGCAGCGCCTCGGCTACCGCGGCCTCCAGATCGTCCAGAGTCTCCGGGCGTGTGCCGCGGGCGCCGAATGACCGCGCCATGTCCACGAAGTCGGGATTCTGCGGCTTCACTGCGACGGGCTCCATCTGCCTCCGGATCATGTCCTTCTCGATGGCATGCAGCTTCTCGTTGTTCCACACCAGGATGACGATCGGCAGCCCGAGCTCGCAGGCCACCGCAATTTCCGCCAGCGTGTACAGCAGGCCGTAGTCGCCGATGATCACCGCGACCGGGCGCTCGGGGCACCCGAGCTTCGCCCCGATCGCGGCCGGCAGGGCGTAACCCAGCGTTCCGAAACCCATCGGGTGGAGCCAGCAGCGAGGTCTCCTTACCGGAAAGACCTCGTTGGCGAGGTACGACATCTCCGTCATGTCGGCGGCGATGATGGTGTCGTCGGGCAGGACCCGGCGCAGGCGCGGCAGAATGTCCTCCATGCCCGGGCGCTCGCGATGCGCCTCGAGATGGGACGCCGCGCGCGCCCGTGCGACCTCGTTCTCGGTGATTCCGGTCTCTTGCGGTGAAATCCGCGCTGCGAGGGCATCGAGCGTCGCACCCGAGTCACCCAGCAGGGCGACGTCGGCACGGCAGTTGGTCGCCAGGGCCTGCGCGTCGATGTCGATGCGCACTACCCGGTCGGGAAGCAACGGCCCTTCGGATCCGAAATCCGTCCTGGACAGCTCGCTTCCCACGACGACCGCGAGGTCGCAGCCCCGCAGGTACTCGCGCGTGGCCTGCCGGGGGAGGGCGCAGCCGAGCGATGCGGGGTGCGTCTCGTCCACAATCCCCTTGCCGGCGACGGTGCTTGCGAATGCTGCGCCGGTCAGCGCGAGGAATCGCGTCACGGTCTGCGGGCAGTCGACGGCGCCGCCGCCGGCAATGACGACGGGGCGGCGGGCCCGCCCAATCAGCGTCACCGCGGGCTCCAGGGCGTCGTGCGGCGGCACCGGCCGCGAGGGAATGGTCCAGGTCGACGCTGCGGCGTCCACCGGCGCCGCCAGGCGGTCATGGGCGAGCTGAAGGTGTACCGGACGCGGGCGCTGGGCCCGGAACGTCGTGAACGCCCTTGCCAGCAGCTCGTCGACTTCGCCCGCGTCCTCGATGGTGAGGCTCAAGGCTCCGAAGCTTCGCGCCGCGCCCGCCTGGTCCATCATCTCGTGGGATTCACCTCGCCCCTTGGCGACATTGCGCCGCGCAAGGTTGGTCGAGACCACGAGCACGGGAACGGAGTCCGACCAGGCCTCACCGAAGGCGGTCAGGACGTTCGTCAGCCCCGGACCGGTCACGACGAAGCACACGCCGGGCCGGCCCGTGGCCCGCGCGAATCCGTCCGCCATGAATCCGGCGCTCTGCTCGTGGCGCGGCAGGACCACCGCGATGCCCGATTCGGTCAGTCCGCGGAACAGCTCCGTGTTGTGCACCCCGGGAATCGCGAACACCCGGTCGACGCCATGACCGGCCAGACCGTTGACGAGGTGCGTGGCGAGCGTTTCAGTCATCGTGCAGTCGCCTCGCCGCCGTCGCGGTACCCGCCCTCGCGAAACTCCGCAACCACACCGGCGCCTTCGTTCCTGCCTCCGGCCCGTTCATGACGACCGGTGTCATCCGTCGTCTCTTGCCGACGTGCTCTCCATCACCCCACACCCACCAGCGGATACTCCAGCGGCACCTGACTCAGGACCTCGCAGCCGGTGTCGGTGATCAGGATCGTGTGGCCGGCGGACATGGCGAGGCCGCGCTCGGCGTCGGGGAGCATCGCGTGCAGGAACAGCACCATGCCCGGTTGCGCCGGGGTCCGATTGCCGGAGAAGAGCATGGGCGGAACGTCCATCCAGCTCGGCCGATAGGTCGCGCCCAGCGAGTAGCCGCAGGCGGAGTAGCGGTTGAGCCGGTGGCCCGCGGTATCGAACACGTGGCGATGGGCGTCGTCGATCTCGCCGAGCGCTCGCCCGGGCCGGGCGGCTTCGGTCATCGCCGCGAGGGCGTCCTTCGTGACGTCGAACATCGCCTCCTGGTACGGGTTGGACCGGCCGACGACGGCGGTGCGCATCTGGCAGGCGGTGTAGCGGCGATAGCTCGCCGCGAACTCGATGGTCACCTGGTCGGTGTCGCCGATCCGGTGGGCTCCGCAGACGCTGCGCCCGTAGAGCGCCCGATGGCCGGCATTGACCAGCGGCCCGGCCGGCGGCACGTCGCCCCCGCCTTCGAGAATCGCGGACAGTCCCGCCGCGGTGACCGTGGTGTCGAGGACGCCGGGCCGGCAGGCTTCCAGCATGGCGAGGAGGGCGTCGTCGGCGAGCTCTGCCGACCGACGCACGCAGGCAATTTCCGCCGGCGACTTCACCGCCCGCATGCCGCGCACGAGGTCGGAGGCGTCCTCGAGCCGGCACCAGCCGTCCATTGCCCGCCGGACCTGCTCGTGCACCGCCCCCGTCATGCCGTAGGTGTCGAGCTCGATGCCGACGCGTTTACCCTCGAGTCCCTTCTCGGCCAGGATGGCGCGGAGATCCAGGGCGGGGTTCGCGTCCTCCGTGTTGTACCAGATGCGGATGTCGGTGATGACGGAGGTCTCCTTCGCCTGCTGGAGGTCCGGGCGCCGGGTGAGAAGGACGACGGGCTCGTCGTCGGCGCAGAGCAGCGCGGCCTGAAAGAAGAGATAGCCGGTCGAGTCGTAGCCGGTGAGGTAGTAGTGGCTCTCCGGCGCGAAGACGAGCAGGGCGCCGAGGCCCCGCTCCCCGAGCAGGCCGCGCGCCCTTGCGATCCGCCCCGCGTACTCCGCGCGGTCGAAATGCAGTCCCGTCACTGCTGCGACCCTCCATCGCCGGCGGTGCTATCCGCCGCCTGCGGCCGATCGCCCTCCACCGTGACCCGCAGCAGGCGGCGCCTCAGGCGCGGGTCGAAGGCGGTGCGCATGTGGGCGCAGCAGCGGTTGTCCCACATGACGACGTCGCCGTTGCGCCATTCGTGGGTCCAGATGAACTCGGGGCGGGTCATGTGCCGCCATAGAGCATCAAGCAGGCGGTCGCTCTCGGCGACGTCGTAGCCCTCGATGTAGCCGTAGCCCCTGCGGCCGAGATAGAGGGCGGTCCGGCCCGTCTCGGGATGCCGGCGCAGCACCGGGTGGCGCGCCCCGGGTCCGCGCGAGCGGTCCTAGACCGGCGCGGAGCCGCCGCGTATCTCACCCATAGCGGTATAGGCCGCGTCGTGCAGCGAGCGCCGGCCGTGCACCGCTCGCGTGAGATTGTCGGGCAGCGTCTCGCAGGCGCGGTAGAGGTTGGTGAAGCGGATCAGGCCGGTGCCGGCCGGGACCTCCACCGCGTGGGCGATCGACGCCGCGGCCGGTATCTCGTACATCGACATGTCGGTATGCCACGTGGCCTCGTCCGCCGGCCTGGCACCGTCGGGCACCGCGTCCTCGGGAAGGTTCGAGAGAATCTCGATCTCCGGAGGCGTGCCCTCGGGCTTGGCGCCGTAGGCCACTCCTCCGGTGGCGTGCAACCGGCCGAACTGGCGGCCGAAGGCGATCAGGGCGCCGGCGGAAAGCCGCTGCCCCCGGAAGAGCAGGACGAGGTAGCGGTGGAAGGCCGCATTGAGCTCGTCGACGACGGGCGCCGGCGTGGGGACCGCGAGGTCGAGGCCGGCGACCTCGGCTCCGAGCGGCCCGCCGCTCGGTGTGACGGTGACGGCGCGGGCTGTCATCTCAGTCGTCCATCACCGTCACCCGGCGCATCAGGCGCCGCGCGGAAGGGTCGAAGGCGCCGCGCGCGTGGGCGACGCAGCGGTTGTCCCAGATGATCACGTCGCCGGTCCGCCAGACCTGCTCCCAGACGAACTCCGGTCGCGTCATGTGCGCCCACAGCGCGGCCAGCGCCTCGTCGCTTTCCTCCACGGTGAGGCCCTCGATGTAGCCGAAGCCCATCCGTCCCAGGTAGAGCGCCTTGCGCCCGGTCGCGGAATGGACCTTCACGATGGGATGGCGCGCGCCGGGACCCTGCGACTTGTCGGTGACCGCTTCGTATCCTCCCCGCACGCCGCCGGTCGCGAGATAGGCCGCATCGTGGAGGGAGCGGCGGTTCTCGACGAGGCGGTGCAGGTGCTCGGGGAGGGTGTCGTGGGCGCGGTAGAGATTGGTGAAGTACGTGTTGCCGCCCGTCTCCGGAATCTCTTCGCCGTAGAGCAGGGTTGCCGTGGCGGCCACCTCGAATATCGACATGTCCGTGTGCCAGGTGGCTTCACCGGCGCCGAGCGCACCGATCGGCCGGCCGTTCTCCACGATGTTGGAGATGAGCTCCACTGCGTCATGGAGGCCCTGCGGCTTGCCGCCGTACTCCTCCCCTGCCGCGCCGTGCAGCCGGCCGAAGCGCTCCGCAAACGCCACGAGCCTTTCGTCGTCGATGGCCTGGCCGCGAATGCGCAACACCAGGTGACGATGCCAGGCATCGAGGATCCGGCCGAAGACTTCGTCGTCGATCGGTTCGTTCAGGTCGATGCCGCGGACATCGGCGCCGAGCGCCTTGCCCGAAGGCACGATTTCGAGACCGTCGTTTCTCATCGCCATGTCGCCGGCAACCTCTCTGTGTCAAAGGGGTCCGTTGCCCGAGGGGATGGTTTCGAGACTGTCGTTTCGGTTCGCCATGTCTCCGACAACCTCTCGGTGCCGCCTGGCCTCGTTTCGGAGCCTGCCCGGACCCTATTTCACGAACTGGTCGTGTCCCGCCGCGCCGCGCCGGCTCGCCCTGGCCCGCAACACCTCGGCGAGGATGATGAGGACGACGGTCAGCGTGACCAGCAGGGCCGCGACGGCGGCCGTGGTCGGGTCGATCTCCTCGCGGATCCCGTCCCACATCCGCTTCGGCAATGTCTTGATCCTCACGCCGCTGAGGAAGATGGCGATCACCACCTCGTCGAAGGACGCGAGGAACGCGAAGAGTGCGGCGGTGATCACGGCGGGGCGGATCAGCGGCAGCGTGACCTTGCGAAACGTCGTGAACCTGGTCGCGCCAAGTGTCCACGCGGCCTGCTCCAGGGCGGGGTCCACACGTTCCAGCGCCGAGGCCACGACCACGATGACGAAGGGGACCGCGAGGGTGAGGTGGGCCAGCACGAGACCGGTGCGGGTCCCCACCAGGCCGTAGGTCACGAAGACGTAATAGAGCGCGACGGCGGAGATGATGGTCGGAACGATGATGGGCGAGAGCAGCAGGCCCAGCACCGCCTTCTTGCCGAAGAACGAACCCCTCACGAGGGCCACCGCGGCCGCGGTGCCGATCACGGTCCCGAAGAGCATCACGATGAAGCCCACCTCGAAGCTGATGATGGTGGGCCGGATCCAGTCGTTGCGCGCGAAGTAGTTCTCGTACCACCGCGTGGAGTACTCGGTGGGCGGGAACTGCAGGTAGGGGGCGTCGCTGAACGACAGCGGATAGAGAATCACGATCGGGAAGATCATCAGGAGAATGGTCGCCCAGGCCACGATCGCGGCAAACGGAAAGACGGAGGGCGGCCGTTGCCGCGGCCCGCCGCGAAGCGAACGCGGAACGGCCCGTGCAAGCGCCGCCACGATCCGTTCGACGAGGTAGGAGCCCAGTGCCGCGAGCGACATCAGCCGCACCCACACCGCGGTGGAGAGCGCCGATCCGCCCACGCGGGACGACAGGACCCGGTTGTAGACGATGACCAGCACCAGCGTCGCGACCAGCAGGATCACCGACATGGCCGCGGCCAGCGGCCAGTTGCCGAGCCGGTTGACCTGGCGTTCGATCAGCATCACGAACGTCGTGTCGCCGAGCCCCCCGAGCAGCGCGGGGGTGACGAAGAAGCCGATCGAGAGGATGAACACCAGCAGCGATCCGGCAAGAATGCCCGGCATGCTGAGCGGCAGGAACACGAAGAAGAACGCCATGGGGCGGCTCGCACCGAGGCTCCACGCGCCCGACAGCAGGCTCGTGTCGATGCGCCGCATCACCGCGAAGAGCGGCAGGACCATGAACGGCAGCATGATGTGGACCATGCCGACGTAGACGCTGAAGCGCGTGTAGAGCAGTGTGAGCGGCGCATCGATGGCGCCGAGACCGATCAGGGCCTCGTTGACCAGGCCCTTGCGGCCGAGGATGACCATCCAGGCATAGGTGCGCACCAGCAGGCTGGTCCACAACGGCAGCACGATCAGCAGGGCAATGAAGCGCTGCATCCAGCCGCTCGAGAGCAGCATGACCCAGGCGATGGGGTAGCCGAGCAGGAGGCAGATCGCGGTCACCACGAGGGACAGGACGATCGTGCGCAGGAGCACCTGCATCAGGACGGCGTCGTTGAAGACCTCGATGTAGTGGTCCACCGTGAACTCGGTGCGACCCACGCTCTCGAACAGGACGCCGAGGAGCGGGACGATGAACACGCCCAGGAAGAGAATCAGGGCGGGCACCAGCAGCAGGGGCACGAGCGACGGCCCGGGCTTCGCCCCCGCCGTGGCCGGAGGGACCGCCAATGCACCGTTGCCCGATGTTCCCGATGCCTGCAATGCGCTTCTTCCCTTCACCTCTGGTTCGCCTTTACCGTGAAAGTACGCCACGAAGCCTCCCGGGAGCGCGGGCATCTTGCCCGCCTGGGCCGCAGGCCGCGAATGAACAACCCGCCGGAGGCCCGGGATTGTTCAAGCGGGCAAGATGCCTGCTTACCGGGTGTTTTTCGGGGTGTTAGGGGAAGCCGATAGGTTCTCTTAACGCGCTGATAAACATCATGTTTTTGACTCTCTTCTTGTCGCGGGGATGGGGACTGGTCATCTTGCTTTACAAATTGATGAGTGGGAGGGGCGCTGGGGAGGGTGAACTGGGAAGCCGCCGGGCGGGGTCTGTGGGATGATTCGAGGTGCTCAAGACTCGGGCATCCACAGGAGCCAGCCAATGACCGTCCTCCAACGCACCGACCTGACGACTTCCCAGAAGATTCAGTGTGCCGCAGCGGCGGTGGCGGGACAACACACCCACGGCGCGAAGACGGCGCTGAGCGAGACGTACGAGATTTCCCGTCCCACGGTGTACGCGGTGGGTGCGACGGCCGAAGCGGTGCTGCGGACCCATTTCGAGGCGCCGTTGCTCGGGGGTGCGGCGGTTGAAGTGCGAGTCGATGACG
>JAJDUQ010000280.1 GCA_022826505.1 Gammaproteobacteria bacterium | reverse complement strand
GACCCCGAACCCGGAGGCATCCGCAAGACCATCGTGTAGCACCCCCCAAGATGCGTTTGTAGTGCCACACACACTTCTCAAACGCCGTAACCCCCTGAAAATTAGAATATTCGTGCAGAGCATGATAAAGATGGGCTAGCGACGGACAGTCTTGTCCAGGAAGCGGGGAGAGGCAGTCGCTCCCCGCTCCCGAATTCGAACCGAATGGCTCGCGCCGGTTATTGATTCTTCCCGCCGTGACCGGGCGGCGGCCACCTCGTCCCGCGGAGCGCTCGTTCCCGAATGGCCCGCGGGACCTCGTCGATCAAGGCCGAATATCGAAGCTGACGGGCTCCAGCAAGTGGAGCAGCACGGCGGCGCGTCGAATGCCGATCAGTGGTCGAACAGCCTGGCCGCAGCCTGTGCGACCGCGGTTTCACGCTCGCGCTGACGCGCCGCCGCGGATTCGCGTACCGAGTCAACCAGCGACGTATCCGCTCGCCCCGGGGCACCGGCAGCGTACGGCGGCTGCGGGTCGTACTCGATCCCGAGCTGGATTCGTCGGGCGGTGTCCGCGCCGAACACCTCGCCGGCGACAGTCAGGGCGAAGTCGATTCCGGCCGTGACGCCGCCGCCGGTAATCAGGTTGCCGTCGACAACCACGCGTTCGGCCACTGGTTTACAGCCGAAGGCGGCGAGCATCGGCAGTGACATCCAGTGTGTCGTCGCTCGCTTTCCGCGCAGCAGCCCGGCCGCGCCGAGCACGAGCGCCCCGGTACAGACCGAAGTGACGTAACGCGCGTCCGACGCCTGCCGGCGAACGAATTCCAGCGTCTCCTCGTCGTTCAGCAGCGCGTTCATGCCTGCACCGCCCGGCACGCAGAGGAGATCGAGCCGTGGGCTCCGGGCGAAGGTGGCCGTCGGCAACAGCCGCATGCCGCCTCCGACCGAAACCGGGTCGAGGGTCTTCCACAGCAGGTGCACGTCGGTATCCGGAAATTTGGTGAAGACTTCGTACGGACCCGTCAGGTCGAGCTGGGTCAGGTTGGGGAACAGCAACAGACCGATCTGGAACCGCATCAATTGACTCCTTGTGACGGCTCGACGCATTCAGTCGCGCCGGAACGGAACCTTCAGTGGTGCCGGCACGAACGGACTAAAGGCGGCTCAGCTCGTCGCGTTCGAAGCGGGCGAGCGGCCCGACTCCGGTCAGAGTGACTCCGCTCCCACGCTCGGCCCGGCCGATAACCGACACGCGATGGCCGGCGCACCCGAGTTCGTGCACCGCGCCGTCGAGACGGTCGGAAGTGAACCCCGCGAGCAGCGTTCCGGAGGCGAGGGTCCCCCACGGATCCAGCCCCGCCGCGCCGCAAAGCTCCAGTCCGGGCGCGTACCACAGGACGCGCTCGGGCTCGATGGCGAGTGTCACCCCGGACGCATCGGCCATTTCGTGCAATCCCGCCGAAAGACCGCCCTCGGTCGGATCGTGGAGCGCCGACGCGCCCATCCGGGCCGCAGCCAGAGCCGGTTCGACCACCGAGATCCCGGGTGATTCGAGAGCGGATCGCGCCGCGTCCAATTCGTTTCCCGACACGGTCGCCAGTCGCACCTCGGGCAGGATCTCGGCGAGCACCGCCGCACCCTCGACCGGCGCAGGCCCGAGCTGGACCACCGCGTCGCCGGGCTGAAGGCCTCCGGTCGGCACCGTACGCTCCGTCGCAATTCCGAGCATCTGTCCGACCACGAGCGGTTGGCGCACCGCGCCGGTGACCTCGGTGTGGCCCCCGACGAGCACTGCCCCCACCCGCTCGAGCGCGCGCCGCATCCCCGCGAACAGGGCCTCGGTGTCAGCGCGCGTCGAACCTTCGGGCAGCAGCACGCAGGCCAGAAACCACCGCGGACGAGCCCCGGTCACGGCGACGTCGTTCGCATTGATTGCGACCGCATGCGCCCCGACTCCCGCCCCGGTGAGAGTAATGGGGTCGGTCGCGGCGACCAGTGTTCCCGCCTCTACCTCGATTGCGCACGCGTCTTCGCCGATACGGGGTCCGAGCACGACCTCGGGTGGCAGAGACGTCTCGATGAGCCCCGCGAGAAACTCGGGCGCAAGTTTGCCGGCGGGGAGCGCCCCGGCCGCGCCCTCCGGCGCGACGGGGGTCTCTTCGTCCGGGATTGCCGCCGTGCCACGGCTCGGGTTCGGGTTGAATCGTCGCTGGCTCACCGGGTCATGGTAACGCGCGCTTCGTGGTTCGGGACCGGACGGCGGGTCGCCGATGCAGTGTCAGCGCTTGCGGTCGAGGAACGCCTGCATGCGTTCGCGCGGCTCGTCGCCGGCGAATGATTCCGCGAGGCAGTCGATACTGCGCGCCATCGCGTCGCGCAGCGGCAGTTCCTCCCAGTCACGAAGCAGCGCCTTCTGCCGACGGATCGCGGCGGGACCGGCTGCGCAGATCATGTCCACGGTGTGCGCCAGCGCGTCGTCGAGTTCCCCTTCCGGTACCAGGGATTCGACGAGACCCCACTCGTGCGCAAGCTTCGCCCCGATCGTCTCCCCGGTGTAGACGAGCCGGGCCGCGCGCCCCCAGCCGACGAGGCGCGGCAGCAGCGCCGCCTCGATGACGGACGGCAGTCCGACCTGGACTTCGGGCATGCCGAACTTCGCGGTCGTGTCGGCCACTCGAAGGTCGCAGGAAGCCGCGATCTCCAGGCCCGCGCCGAGGCAGTAGCCGGACAGGCGCGCCACCACCGGCACCGGCGCGCATCGGATCGCGGTGCACACGGCGTGCAGCGAGGTGATGAACCCACGGGCCGTTTCCCGAGTGAGACTGACCATCGCGCGGATGTCCGCTCCGCCGATGAACGCCCGTTCACCCGCACCCCGCAACACGATGACCCGCAAATTCTCGTGCCCGCATGCCCGCCCGATGGCCGCGGCGAGCGCATCGGTGCTCTCGCGGTCGACAACGTTGAGCTTGCCCGCGTTGTCGTGACAGATGGTCGCGACGAGTCCGCCGCGGGGGCTCTCCATGAACTCGGTCCGAATTTCACTCGCTGCCGCGGCCACCTGTCCATGCGTCTCGCATCTGCCCGCTAGAACGTGAGCCCGACTGGATACGGACGATCCAGCGCCGCCCTGATCCGGTGCGTGGTTTCGAGATCCCGCGTCCACTCGTAGAACATCGTCTTGACGGACGTCAGGACCACGCCGGTGTCGCGCAGGCGCTGCAATCCGTGCTCGTGGTTCGGGGGTGGAGAGGCACAGGCGTCGGCGACCACCGCCACCCGGTAGCCGGCCCCGTGCAGGCCCAGCGCGGACTGAGCCACGCACACGTCGGTTTCCAGGCCGACCAGCACGAAGCAGTCACGGCCCGATGCTTCCACCGCGGCGCGGATGTCGTCCTGGCCGCCGAGTCCGAAGGTCATCTTGTCGAAGACCGGAGGCGAATCCGGTGGAAGGCAGCCAACCAGCTCCGGCAGGAGCGGTCCGACGCGCTCCACGTCCTCGGCGGTTGCGACGACGGGGATTTCGAGGTGCCGGGCCACGTCCATCAACCACGCGATCCGCTGCACCAGTGGCGCCCGCCAGTCGAGCGGCAGCTTGTCGAGGAAGTACTGCTGCACGTCGATGACCACGAGGCAGGATCGCTCCCGCGCGATCAGGTGCCGGTCATCGCCTCGGTGCACGTCGTTCGCCATCGTCGCCTCACGTCATCCCCGGCAAGGGCCCCCGACCACCTTCCGCGCAACGCTCCGCATCTCCACGCATCGGCCTGACTGCGCGTTTGGTCGGGGCGGTGACCCGCAGTGTACGGAGCACGGGAGGTGCTCGCCAAGGCGACCTTCGCCAGCGCACGGTTGCCGGACCCGCACCTCGTCTCGCTGACCGTTGCCTGCCGTTGGACGAACGACACATACTCGCACCGCAACTTCCCATGCACCGCGAGGAACGACCCGTTGAACATCCGCCCCGGGACCCGTCACGACCGCAGCGATGTCATCGCGCTGTGGGAGAGAGTGTTCCCCGACGATCCGCCGCACAACGCGCCGGCAAGGATGTTCGACGCGAAGCTCGCAATCGGCGACGACATGCTGTTCGTCGCGACGGATGCGGACCGCGTGGTCGGCACCGCGATGGCGGGATACGACGGCCACCGGGGCTGGTTGTACACCGTGGCGGTCTCCCCCGCGCACCGGCGACGCGGAATCGGGACGGCACTCGTTCGCCATGCCGTCGACGCGCTGAGAGCGACCGGCTGCATCAAGGTCAACCTCCAGATTCGGGCGACCAATTCCGCCGTCCGGGGGTTCTACGAGTCGCTCGGTTTCGAGGCCGAGGACCGCCTGAGCATGGGGCTGCACATCCGCTGATCCGTCGGCCTGTCGCCAGCGCGCCGCGGTCTTCGACTCGACGAAGTCGGCAAGGCGCCGGAAACGCCACGTGCGCCGGCGCAGACGGCACCGCCCGCCCGGACATCCGTCCCGGCAGCAGCACCATCCACGCCGGTCGACGTCGTTCGAATCGGCTCGGTCCTACCCCGAAAAGTTCACCGATTCACGGCTGCGGGCGCGGATCTGTGAAATTTTCGGGCTACGTCCGCGTCGCCATCGTTCGACGTGCCCTTGGCGGACGGACCATGGCGCGCCTCTCCGACGCGGGGCTGGTACAGTGCCGGGGCCGGTTGGGCGACCGGCCGCCCCCTTGGAGATCCACGATGCTCGATCCGCTGCTCAAGCACGCCGAGAACCTCGACCGCTACACGGAGCTACGCTCGCACGCCAACCACCAGGCCCGACTGGTGATGCGCAAGGGCGTCCTCATCGAGAACACACGGGTCGAGAAGCGCGGCGTCTCGGCCCGGTGCCATCGCGGCGGCGCGTTCGGGTTCGCATCGAGAGTCGGCGGCGACGACGCGACCATCGAAGCCGTGGTCGCCGAGGCGTCGGCCAACGCCGAACTGGTCCGGTACGGAGGCGAGGACGCAGGCTCCCTGCCCGAAGCGGTGGCCGGACGCGGCGAGTTCGACTACCGCACCGGGCGAACGCGAGCGACCGCGGCCGACCGGATGGCGGTGGTCGCCGAGATCGACGACTACGTGACCCGCACCTACCCCGGGCTTCTCAACGCCGACATCGTGCTCTCGAACCTTGCCATCGAGAAGGCGCTCGTCACCTCCGAGGGTGCCGCCACCAGTTCGTACGTACCGCGCTCGAACGTGGTATTGCAGCTCGCGGTGCAGGGCAACGACGGGGTGGTCGATCTCCACCAGGTCTACGGAGGGTTCGGGGACTTCGAGGAACGGTTCGACCGCGTCGACTGGATGTTCGAGGCCGTCGACCGACTCCACGAGGAACTGCGCGAGAAGGCGGACGGCACCTACTGCGAGGCCGGCACCCACGACGTCATCCTGGACTCCGACCTCGCCGGCATCCTCGCCCACGAAGCCATCGGGCACACCTGCGAGGCAGACCTGGTGCTCGGCGGCTCCGTGGCAGGCGACAACCTCGGGCGACAGGTCGCTTCCGAGAAGTTCACGCTGGTCGACCACGCCGGGCGCGGACCGGACGGCAACGCGAGCATCGCCATCCACGTCGACGACGAGGGCACCCCGTGCCGCGACGTGACCATCATCGAGGACGGGGTGCTCAAGGGGTTCCTTCACAACAAGGAGACGGCCCGGGCGTTCGGGGTGGCGCCGACCGGCAACGCCCGCGCCTACACCTTCAGCGACGAGCCGTTGGTGCGCATGCGCAACACCGCCATCAGGCCCGGCGCCGACCGGCTCGCGGACATGATCGCGTCCATCGAGCACGGCTACTACCTCAAGCGCTCGAGCAACGGGCAGGCGGACTCCACCAGCGAGTTCATGTTCGGCGTGACCCAGGGCTACGAGATCCGCAACGGAGTCCTCGGGCGGGCGATCCGCGACACCACCATCTCCGGTGTGGCCTTCGACATGCTCAAGACCATCACCCACGTCAGCGACGACCTCACCTGGTCACGCGGCGGGATGTGCGGCAAGAAGCAGCTCATCCCCGTCGGCATGGGTGGACCGGCGATCAAGTGCCGGATCAACCTCGGAGGGCGATAGCCGATGGGCCTCCACAGCCGATTCGGACGTCATCGAGCGCAGGATCCTCCCGGGGGACGATGGTCGTGACCGCTCCGGCGGATACGGACGGCATCGACTTCGCGGCCGCGCTCGTCGAGCGGGCGCGACGGGCCGGCGCCGATGCGGCGCAGGCCGGGCACGTGGCCCGGGAGCGATTCGAGCTCGACGCCGACACCGGCGGCGTCAACCTCGTCGCCACCAACCACGACGACACCAACCGGCTCACCGTCTTCCGCAACGGCCGGCGCGGCTCCGCCGAGCTGACCGGGCGCGACGAGGCGGCCATCGATGCGGCAATCCGCAACACCATCGACTCGGCCGACGCGGCGCGGCCGGACCCGGCCAACGGGGTCGCCGATCCGGACCCGGCTCCGCCGTCGTGCCACGGACCGGCGCGCGCCGACCGCGACGCCATGCTCGCCGCGGTGCGGGACTATGTCGCAGATGTGCGCAGGCGCTTCCCGCTGCTTCGCATCCGTCACGCCATCTACAGCTTCGAGGACCGCCGGCGCGCGTTCGCGAACACCGCCGGGGCGCGCCGGCGCGAGCGCCGCGCCCTGCACCGCTTCGCCACCATGTTCGGGGCCAAGGACGGAGAGCGATCGACGTCGTTCAACTACACCGGCGCCTGCACCTTCGAGCCGTTCGAGCGGCTGCTCGAAGCCGGCGCGGTCGAGCCGCTCATCGCCGACACCATGCGGTCCTTCGACCCCAGGCCGGTGCCCGGCAAGTTCACCGGCGACGTCATCATCACCCCGAGCTGCGCCGCTTCCGTCGCGGGAACGCTCGCCCGCGCCTTCGGGGGATACGCCCTGATGGGCGGGCTCACGCCATACGCGAACCGCGAGGGAGAGACGGTCGCGAGTCCCGTGTTCAGCCTCCTGAACCGGCCTGCGGACCCCCGGTTCCCGGACGGCTCGGACTTCGACGACTGCGGAGTCTCGACCCGCAACGTGGACGTGGTTCGCGACGGCGTGTTCGAGAACTTCCTGATCGACTTCTTCTGCTCGCGCAAGCTCGACCGGCCGCAAAACGCCGGTCGCCACAACCTCGTCATCCCGCCCGGCGAGAACAGCTTCGAAGCTCTGATACGGGAGACCGAACGGGGCATCGTGCTCGCCCGCGTCTCCGGGGGCAATCCCAACCACAAGCTCGACTTCAGCGGGGTGGCGAAGAACTCGTTCTACGTCGAGGACGGCGAGATCCGGTACCCGCTCATCGAGACCATGGTAAGCGGCAACTTCCAGGATCTGCTGAGGAACGTCCGGGGGGTGTCGAGGGAGTCAGTCGACTTCGGCAGCGGCGCATTCCCCTGGCTGGCCGCCTCGGGAGTCACGATTTCAAGGCCCTGAACGCCGGGGAGCGAACGCCCGGCGGTCGGCCCATTGTCGAGATGGGCAATTCCTGAACTTGCCCGTCGGTGAGCTCGATCAGGCGGCGGCTGTGGTCGGTGAGCCACAGGTACGCCTCGTCGCTCCAGGCTCCTTGGGGTGGGAGTACCTCGCACAGAAGGGAGGCGAGCGGGCGCCCGGAGCCGGGGCCGGTCGTCGTGGGCTCAGGGGTTGCCATGGCATCAATCGTAGCGCGTGTCGCCGGAAAACGGCGTCGTCGCCTTCGCTCACTCCCGTTCCACCGCAGGGAGTCGCTTCAGAAGCTTCCCAATCTCCGTATCGCTCACCCGTGCCAGCCGGTACCAGGATCGTTCGGCCGCGCGCACGATACGGCCGCTGTCCTTCGGCACTTCCGGAATGAAGCCGATCCACAGCTCGCTCATCTCGTCCCCGGTCTCCCAGCCCCAGGTGACGGTGCGGGGCGGAACCGTCGGGTTCTGCGGATTGTCCGCGGAGTTGTCGTATCGGACCCAGGCGTCGATCCGGCTGCCGGCCGGCAGGTGGACCGGTTCACGGTAGGTGAAGGTGTTCTGCCACCGGAAGTCCCAGTCCGCGATGCGGATGAGGGGGCGCTCGCGGCCGTCGGGCAGGGTCGCGACCGAGATGAACTCGCGGCCGAGGAAGTGCATATGGGGGGTGACGTCGGTCAGCGTCATGCCGGCCGGGACGTCCATCGAGAAGCGCCGCCAGTAGTTCTCCTCGCCCGGCGGAATCCTCAGGTCCTCCGTGCCGATGACCACTCCGTCGACGTAGCTGGAGACGGGCTCCCGGGCGAAGTAGAAGGCCACCTCGCTCCGGTCGGTGGTCGCTCTCCCATCCAGGTGATAGTGCACCTCCAGGACCAGATCCCCGCCCCTGGGCAGCCACATCCCCTGCCCCCGATCCAGGACCCAGGGCTCCGCCCCCGGCGTCCACCCGCCGATTCCCCAGGCGTTGTAGTCGAGAAAGCCGCCGGTCCCGAAGACGGAGAAGCCCGGCGCTTCGTCCCTTGCGTCTTCCGCCCGCGCACGCCCCTCGTAGTCGATCAGGTAGTTGGCATGATGCACGACCCGGGGGTCGCCGGGGCTGAAGTCGAGGGCGACGACGACCTTGTCCTCGGCGAAGTCGGTGGGAATGACGAAGTACCGGTAGATGTCGTCGCCGCTGGCCGGCACCTCGAAGGGCTCGCGCATCGCGAGAACCAGGTCCGGTTCGCCCAACCGCCACTTGGAACGGGGAGCGGTCGACACCGGCATGACGTCCTCCGGATCGCCGAGCCGGGCACCGGTGCGCGACCAGGTCCGCAGCAGCTCGATCTGGCGGGCGCTGAGCCGGCGGGCATCGCGAAACTCGCCGAAGCCGGGCACCGCCCGCCAGGGCGGCATGAGCCGCTCGCCGGTCATCCAGGCGACCATCCGATGCCAGCGCTTCGCGTTGTCGTAGCCTTCGAGCGAGAAAGGAGCGATACCGCCTCCGCGGTGGCACTCGACGCAGTTGGCCTGGAGCAGCGGAGCGACGTGACGCGACCAAGTGACCGTTCCGGTCCCGGCGTCCGGCTCGCCGACCTCGCCCCAGGCGTGGTGGAAGCAGCCGACCGCCTCGGTTTCGTACGGTTCCGGACGGCCACCGCGAGCCGCGCTCTCGATGACATCGCGCAGGTCGTGCGACGTGATCCGCGGGCGCAGCCTGCCGACGGCGGCAAACCGATCGTCGATCCGGCCCCGATAGACGATCCGATTGGCGGCGGAGATCACGAACGACTCCGATGTCACCCGCGGACCGAGGCGCACGGCCAGATCGCCGGCACTGTCCAGGATGACGGGGAACTCGACGCCGAAGTCGTCGACGAAATCAGCGCTCTCGCGCCAACCGATGCCGGGGTTCGACAGCACGCCGTAGAGCGACACGCCGCGCGCCCGAGCGTCGTCATGGAGATCGTTGAGCACGGGGATGTATCTCGTGGCTACCGGACAGGCAGTATCGAGAAACACCAGCACCGCCGCCCCCACCTTTCCCATCGAGACCCCGAGCCGGTGCCGGCGTCCCTTGACGTCGGTCACCCGCACTCCAATCAGATCGACGTACCCGCCAGGCGCCGGCGCCGCACCGGCCGTCGTGAACGTGCCCGCCAGCAGGCAGCCGAGACCGAGCAGGATGCGAAGTTGCCTGATGATGATGTTCATCGTTGGCCCAACCCCTGGAGCAGGGTGCGAAAAGCGAGGCCGGCCGCATCCGCCGGGGTCAGGTTCCCGGCCGCGATCTGCGACCAGGCGAGCCAGACCTGGGCGTCGATGTTCGCGACCGCCCAGCCGCGCGGCACGTCCGGCGCCATCGCGCCCTCCTCCTTGAGGTCGTCGACCAGGCTCGCCAGCCATTCGAGGTCCGCCTCGTGGCGCGCGTGCAGGCTCGCATCGTCGAACGCCTCCGCGGCCAGAAAGTGGTAGCGGTCACCAAGCGGTACGACCGCCTCCAGCATCCGCGACAGGCGTTCGCACGCGGTCCGGGCGCCCGCGACCGCCTCGTCGGTGGCAGCGTCGATCTCGTCCATGCACTGGAGGGTGATGGCGCTGACGAGATCGCCACGAGACGAGAAGTGGCGGTGCAGGCTCGCCCGCCCCACTCCCGCGCGGGCCGCAATCTCGGACAATGAGGCGCCGGGATTGCGGGCGAGCGTGTCGATGGCCGCATCGATGATGGCGTCCCTCACCGGGGGTCTGAGCGCTTTCCTGGCCATGGTGTCTCCTGAGCGCGGAGTGAATCGTCCCGCGACGCAGGTGAGAGTATATGAGACAAATACGTCTCATTCAATATTAATAAGATCCAATAGCGACATTTCCGTTTACAGGCAGCCGGGCTGCGGAGACTTGCGCCACCGGTGTCGCGGCGGTTGCATGCCCGGGCGCATTCGTCGAAAGTCCCGTATCGGAATCCCGATCACGGCACGAACCGCACAGGAGGAGAACCATGCGCCTGCCAATCCTCATCATGTCCGCGTTCCTCTGCGCCGCGAGCGCGTCTGCGGAGACGACAATCCGGTTCTCGAACGACTGGAAATGGGAGGGACCGGCCGCGCCGCTGCTGATGGCGCTCGACCGCGGCTGGTACGCCGAAGCCGGCCTCGACGTCGCCATGGACACCGGCAAGGGCTCGCGCGAGGCGATCCCCCGAGTTGCCGACGGCAGCAACTGGCAGATGGGCGCATGCGACATCAACTCGCTCATCAAGTTCCAGGACCAGAACCCGGATCTCGCGCCCGTCGCCGTCATGATGGTCTACAACGCGCCGCCGTTCGCGATCATCGGCCGAAAGTCGCTGGGCGTAATGGCGCCGAAGGACCTCGAAGGCAGGATTCTCGGCGCTCCGGCGCCGGACGGCGCCTACGCGCAGTGGAAGGCGTTCGTGAAGGCAAACGACATCGACGCCTCCAGGGTCACGATCGAGAACGTCGGCTTCCCGGTGCGCGAGCCCATGCTCGCGGCGGGCAAGGTGGACGCCATTACCGGCTACTCGTTCTCCTCGTACATCAACCTGAAGGCGAAGGGCGTGGGCGAGGAGGACATCTCGCTCATCCTCATGCGCGAGCACGGTCTCGACCTCTACGGCAACGTCATCATCGCCAACCGCGACTTCGCGAAGTCCAACCCGGACGCGGTGAAGGCGTTCGTGGCGGCCACGGTGCGCGGCTTCCAGGAAACCGCCAAGGATCCGGAAGGCGCGGTCAAGCACGTGCTCGAACACAACGACGTGGCGCGCGAGGCGGTGGAGCTGGAACGCCTCCGGATGGCGCTCGCGCAGAACATCGTCACCGACGAGGTGCGCGCGAACGGCTTCGGCGGCGTCGACATGGATCGCCTGGAGCGGTCGATCGACCAGATCGCCGATACCTACGAGTTCACCAACCGGCCGGCGGCCGCCGACGTGTTCGACGCGCAGTACCTGGCGCCCAAGGCCGACCGAATGATGCCCTGACGACGAACGTCCTCGACGGTATCGGCAACGGACGGCGCCCATGGCAGCACCGTTCATCGACGTCGAGGACGTCGCGCTTCGCTACCGGCCGCACGGGGCCGTCGAAGGCACGCTTGCTGTCGAGGGGCTGAGCCTCTCGGTCGCCGAGGGCGAGTTCGTCGCCGTGGTCGGGCCGTCCGGCTGCGGCAAGTCCACGCTCATGAAGCTCGTGACCGGGCTCCAGTTCCCGAGCGCGGGAACGGTGCGGGTGGCCGGCAACCCGGTCACCGGCCCGGTCAGCATCGCGGGCATGGCGTTCCAGAACCCGGTCATGCTCCCGTGGCGCACGACCGGCGCGAACGTGCTGCTGCCGATGGAGATCGTGCAGCCGCACCGGAGCAACATCCGCAGGAACCGCGCCGCCTACAACGAACGGGCCGATGCCCTGCTCGCCTCCGTCGGGCTCGAAGGCGCCGGCGAGAAGTTCCCGTGGCAGCTCTCCGGCGGCATGCAGCAACGCGCGTCCCTGTGCCGTGCGCTCATCCACGAGCCGAAGCTGCTGATGCTCGACGAGCCGTTCGCGGCGCTCGACGCCTTCACCCGCGAGGAGCTGTGGTGCGTCATCCGCGATCTCCAGGCGGAGAAGGGCTTCACCACGGTGCTGGTCACGCACGATCTTCGCGAGGCGGCGTTCCTCGCCGACCGCGTCCTCGCCATGAGCGCGCGGCCGGGACGGATCCTGGCCGAGCGCGCGGTGGATCTGCCCCGCCCGCGTGACCTCGACGTGGTCTACACGCGGGGATTCGTCGATCTCGTGCACGAGTTGCGCGGCCACATCGAGCAGGCGAGGAAGTAGCGGCGATGCGCATCAACTGGGTGGCGGCGGCGCCGTGGCTGTGCACCTTCGCGCTCTTCGCGCTGTGGGAAGCGGCGGTATGGCTGCTCGGCATCGCGCCCTACGTGCTGCCGGCGCCGAGCCTCATCGCCTACGCATCGTGGGAGTTCGGCGGCGCGCTGTGGAGGAACTCGGTCCAGAC
>JAJDUQ010000101.1 GCA_022826505.1 Gammaproteobacteria bacterium | reverse complement strand
CCACCTTGCGGGCGGCGCGGATGGCGGAGTCGGGGCTCGCGTCGGTGGCGCCGATGACCACCTCGATCTCACGGCCTCCGGCCATGTTCCCGAACTTCTTGCGCGCGACCTCGAACCCGCGCACCCCGTCCTCGCCGAGTACCGTGTACGTTCCGGTCAGGGTGGCCAGGAGGCCGATCTTCAGGGGCTCCGCGGCGAATGCGGGGCCGGCGCTGCCAACCGCGAGCGCGAACCCGAGTCCCGCCGCACCAATCAGACGTTTGCTCATTGTTCTCCTCTCCATGGGTTTCCGTTGACTGTACCCGCCGCAGCAATCGCCCATCAGACGTCGGCGGGAGCCGGCCTGCATGCTGCGCACGTCCGCGGCGACCGTGATTCCCGCTCGCCCGAAGATGCGCCACGCGCCGTGGCGCCGAGTCTACCCCGATGGACCACTGCGTTGAACGCTGCGCATCTCCACGGCATTTCCTGCAAGCGGGAATTCCGTGGCGTCCGGGCGGGCGCGCGTCCGACGGCGCATCCTCCACGCGGTTCGCGCGTGGCATGCATCCTCCAGGCCGCGGGCCCGGGCTGAAGCGACAGGACGACCATGTTCGACACCTCGCACCCGAACATGGGCCCTGCGGGTCTGTCGATCGTTCCTGACCGACGATCCGGAAGAAATCGCGCACGTTTCGCCGGCATCGGTCAAACTGTCGCGACGTCGGTGGAATCGGCCGGGTGACGACATGAAGCTGTGGGCCTTGTCCGACCTGCATCTCTCCCATCCCCCGAACCGGGATGCGCTCCGGTCGCTCCGGGCGTACCCTGACGACTGGCTCGTACTCGCGGGCGACGTCACCGACGGCTTCCGCCATCTCGACTCCTGCTTCGATTCCCTGAACAGGAAATTCCGGCAGCTCGTTTGGGTGCCCGGCAACCACGATCTCTGGACCCGGCCCGGTTGCGCGGGCGGACTGCGCGGCGCGGCGCTCTACGAGAAGCTCGTCCACATCGCGCGGAGTCACGGCGTGATCACGCCGGAGGACCCGTGGCCGCTCTTTCCCCATCCGTCCGGAGAGGTCCAGATCGCCCCGCTGTTTCTGCTCTACGACTACAGTTTTCGCCCAGCGGACGTGCCCGCCGAAGAGGTCATCCCCTGGGCTCGGGCCGGCAATGCCGTGTGCGCGGACGAGCACCTGCTGCATCCCGACCCGTTTCCCGGCCGCGCCGCCTGGTGCGCGGCTCACTGCGCCGGCACCGAAGCGCGTCTCGAGGCCTGTCCCTCCGAGGTGCCCAAGGTGCTGATCAATCACTACCCCCTCGAGGAAGCGCTTGCGGTGCTGCCTCGAATCCCGCGATTCACGCCCTGGTGCGGCACCCGGCGCACACGCGGGTGGCACGTGCGATTCAATGCCCGCGCCGTGATCTACGGACACCTGCACATCCGCGGGACGACCTGGATCGACGGCGTTCCGTTCCAGGAAGTCTCGCTCGGCTATCCGAACCAGTGGGACCAGAGGCGAGGCATCGATCACTACCTCCACGAAGTGGTCCTGGGGCCGGAGCGCGCGACTCGTGGCGACGGCTGACCGAACATGGTGGCGCCGGTTCAGGACCATCGACGGCGCCAGCGTCATTCACGTCGACCTGCGGCCCCATCCCGGCCGCGAGAAGGAGGCAACGGCATGGCTCGACCAGACGGAGTCGGAGCGCCTGGGGCGGTTCCGGATCGAGCGACCCCGCCGAGATTTCGCCCTGTGTCGCGCGGCACTTCGGGTTCACCTGTGCGAACGGCTCGACTGCGCCAACGACGCTCTCTCATTCGGCTTTCACGAGCACGGAAAGCCGTTCGCCCGCGTGGATGAAAATCTGGTGCCGATCAGCTTCAACGTCAGCCACAGTGCGCCGCACGGACTCATCGCGTTCGCGCCGCAAGGTCGTCTCGGGGTCGACGTGGAGGTGCGCCGACCGGGGCGCGATTTCGACGGGATTTCCACGAGAGTGTTCGGTCCGGAGGAAAGAGCGGCGGTTGCCGCCGCTTGGGGCGAGGACAAGCGCCGACTGTTCTACCGGCTCTGGACGTTCAAGGAGGCGCTCATCAAGGCACTTGGCACCGGCTTCACACTCAGTCCCTCGAGCTTCGAAGTGCCCACGGCCATGATTCACGAGGCGGACTCGGGGATGTTCCGGTTTCCCCACCACCCGACGGACGAATGGCGAATCACATGTCTGGGCAATGCCGGATTCGCCGCGGCGATCGCCTGGGAGGTCGATTCCCGCAAGGAGTGAGGAGATCGTCGCAGCCGCCGGCAAACCCCGTGCAACAACGGCATGGTCGCGCCTTCCCCGGGCCGCCCGGCACCTCGGGGACTCGCGGCAGGGGGGCCTTCGGCGGGGCCGGCTCAGCTCAGCGTCTCGAACAGCCCGAGCATCAGCCTCGTTCGCGGCTCGAGCGAGGAGAACAGCAGATGCTCCTCGTGGCTGTGGGCACCGTGACCGTCGACCCCGAGTCCGTCGAGGGTCGGAATTCCGAGCGCGGCGGTGAAGTTGCCGTCGCTGACACCGCCCGCCTTCACGTCCTGGAGGTCGATTCCGAGTTCGGACGCCAACGCCCTCGCATGCTGAAGCAGGGCTTCGATCGAGGCGTCCTTCTCGTACGCCGGTCGGTTCATCCCACCCGTGACTTCCAGCTCGACATCGGGATCGAACGGGGTGAGGCCAAGCACCCTGGCACACATCTCCTGCGCTGCTTCCGGAGTCGGCACCCGCAGGTCGATCATCGATCGGCACTCGGCCGGCACCACGTTCGTGACCGTCCCTCCGGAGACCACCCCGACATTGACGGTGATTTCTCGCTCGTAGTCGGTCATGTCCTCCAGGCGCAGAATCTGACGGGCCATCTCCCTGATCGCGCTGCGCCCGTCCTGGTGCCGCGCCCCGGCATGCGACGGGCGTCCCTTCACCGTCATCTCGAAATTCGCCAGACCCTTGCGCGCGGTGACGATCTTCCCGCCGTCCCGGGCCGGCTCGGTGACGAGCACGTAGCGATTGGTCCGCGCCGCCGCCTCGATGGCGGCCCGCGAGGTGGGACTTCCCACCTCCTCCTCCGGGACGAAGAGGAAGGTGATTGGGAGCGGCGTCTCGCGGCCGGTCCGCACCAGGTGGCGGAACGCGTACCAGGCGAGGTACGCCCCGCCCTTCATGTCGTAGATGCCGGGACCGTAGACCCGATCGCCCTCCCGGCGCACGGTCAGGATGTCGTCGATGGTGCCGATCGGGTGGACGGTGTCGAGGTGAGACAGCACCAGGATGCCCGGTCCGTCGCCACCCCATTCGCTGCGGACCGTCAGAATGTCGCCGAAACCGTCTCGACCCGGTGTGCGCTGGATGCGGGAAGTCAGAGGCCGCATGTGCGACTCGACGCGGTCGACCATCCGATTGACCGCCTCGGCATCGTGCGAGGGCGACTCGATGCGGACCCACTCCAGGATTCCCTCCAGGATGGCCTCCGCGTCGATGCGGGGCTCGTTGCTGCCCGCGGGGTTGGTTCGAGCTGCGTCCGTCGGCATTGGTCGACGACCTCCTTCCATGGATGCGGGCATCACCGCGGGTTCTGAGTCCACTGGTGCATGATGAAGCCACTGGGCCCGTCAGTGTAGCGATCTTGGAACGCGCGACCACGTTCATTGAAATGCTGCGTGATCCATCGAATCGCTGCCCAGCCGCGCCGCTTCGCATGGCCCTCGAGCTCGGCGAACAACGCGTCGGCGGCACCGGTCCCGCGTGCGAGGCGCCGACAAGGATGTCGCCACCGAATTCCTCGTCGAATCTCCAGGACCGCCGAGCGCAGCGCCGGCGAGTCCGTCCCGGCCCTATTGACTGAGGACCCGGTCCCATGCTTCAACATGTCGGGCGTGGCCGAGTCCATGCCACAAGGAGCTCGAGCGTTGAACGATACGGTCACCGTCGACATCCCGTACGAGTCGCTCGACCCCCTGACCATCGGCTCCTGCGACGATCCGAGCGCTGTCTATCGCGAGCAGCTCTCGCTCGAAATTCCGCGGCGCAACCTGTGGGCGTGGCTGAAGCCGAACGAGCCGCGCGCCCTGCCCGACGTGACCGCCGCCGCCGCCGCGGCGCTCGAACGCCCCGTCGGCGGTCCTCGTTTCTCCGAGCTGGTCGGCCCGGACCAATCGCTCGCGATCGTCATCGACAACCAGTTCCGACCGACACCGGCCTCGAAGCTCCTCCCCGCCGTCTTTGACGCGGTGGAGCGCCGTGGGGTGCGCGACGCGCGCGTCATCTGCGCCAACGGCAAGGTGTTCCCGATGTCGGAACGCGACACGGAGATGAAGCTCGGGCGCGAGAACCTCGACCGGATGCAGCGCCTCGGCATCCCCTTCTTCCAGAACGACGACCCGCGCAACGCCGACCTCTACACGTTCAGGGGCGTCTCCTCGCGCGGCACCCCGGTGTGGGTGCACAACGAGGTCGCGAAGTGCGACGTGAGGATCGCCATCGGGCAGGCGCAGTCGAACCACTGGGGCTACGGGGGTGGCGGGAAGCTCATCCTGCCCGGGGTGTGCTCCGACGAGACCATCGAGTCGAACCACGGCGCCTTCGTGCTGTCGCCGCAGACGCACTACGGTGCGATGGCCGGTCCGATGCGGGCCGACATCGACGAAGTCGCGACGATGTGCGATCTGACCTGCACACTCAACTCGGTGCTCGATACCAGGGGGGCGGTGTGCTACCTCAACTTCGGCGCCCACCCCCGGGCGCACCGCGAGGCGGTGCGGGTGTTCAACGACGCCTACGCCTACCGCCGGCCGCTCGGGGGGCCCGCCGACATCGCCGTGTGCGGAGTGTTCGCTCCGACCGACCACCTCTTCTTCCACACCGGCTGGGGATGCATGTCCGCCGATCTCGTGCTCAAGGACGGCGGCGACATGATCTACTGCTCCCCGAGTCCGGGAGTGGAAACCGGGCTGGGGACGTTCCCGGGCCTCGCCCTGTTCGACCTCATGAAGCCCTACATGCCGCCGTCCCCGCAGAACCTGGAGCGGCTGCACCGCGACATCCACCATCGTCAGGTCGAGATGTGGGCGGGTTGCATCTGGGCACCGATCTACGAGGTCATGTCCCGCAAGCACCTCACCATCGTGACCCTGGAGGAGAACCTGGCGATGGCGCGCGACATAGGCATGAGCGCGACCACCTCGCTCGAGACCGCGTTCGCGCAGGCGATGACGCGGCACGGGCCGGACGCGAAGGTCGTTGTGCTCCCGTTCGCGCGTTACCAGATGCCGACCGACGCGATACGCATGCCGGCATCGCAGGACGACTACTCGATGGCGGCGGATTGAAGGGAGGACGATTCCCGCATGCCCGACTCGCAGCGCGTCGATACCGCGGTCCGCGGCTCCACGACCATCGAGGAGCTGATGGACCGGTTCCCCGACGGCCGCGCCCTCGCCCTGATGTCCCGACTCGGGTGGCCCTGCGGCCACTGCGCCGCGCGATCCACCGAGCCGCTGTCGCTGGCCGCCAAGCGCCACGGCAACCCGGTGCGGGCCGCGATCGAGTGCTTCCGCGCGCTCGGCGAGGGAGGGCCGACAGAAGAGGCGCTCGAAGGCGCCCGTGCACGACCCCGGCGCTCCCCGGATCCATCCCGCGCGTGGCTTCGGTCGGCCAGGCGCTACCGCCGCACGGACTGATCGCGGCGTCTTCTCAGCCGCTTCGGGGAAACTCCAGCACCGCCTCGCACCACGCCGCGGCCTGGAACAGCCCGAACGGCTCCCGCGCCGCGCCGAGCTGCAGGCCGAGCGGCAGACCGTCCTCGCCGAGACATGCCGGCACCCCGCAGGTCGGCAGACCGCTGAACGACCATACGGAGTTGAACTGCGCGTCTCCGGTGTAGTGGTCCTCGAACCGCGGCGCGCTCGACACCGTCGCCGGTGACAGGGCCACGACCGGCCCCACCGGCGCATCCAGGGCGGCGGCAAGGTCGGCCGTGAAGCGCTGCTGGTGCACGCGTGCGGCCCGGTAGTCCACGGCCGAGGCCGACAGCCCCTTCTCGATGAGGTGCGTGATCCCCGGCCGGTACGTATCAGGCCGCTCCGCGAAATCCCGGCGGTGCACCTCGGCCGCCTCCACCGCCATCACCAGACCGTGGCTCGCGTGCATGCCGGCGAAGCTCGGGGGCAACGCGAGGCGCTCCACCTTCGCTCCCGCCTCCTCGAGGCGGGCGATGCACGACTTGAACGCATCGAGGGCGGACGGCTCGCTCGTCTCGTGGAAGTACTCCTCGATGACCGCGAGGCGTGGAGGCGCGCACCGGTACCACTCGCCGGCGAGTATGGCGGCGCTCCGGCGCGACGAATCCGCGGCCCGTTCCGGGCGCAGCCGTGCCTCGACGAGCGTCCACAGCAACGCGAGGTCCGCGACCGATCGCGCCATGGGACCGACGTGGTCGAGGTGCTGGCTCACCGGCAGGACGCCTTCGAGCGGCCACGCACCCCATGCACCCTTGAAGCTCGCGGCCCCGCAGAAGCTCGCCGGCCGGGTGATGGAGCCCCCGGTCTGAGAGCCCAGCGCAGCCGGGCACATGCCGCTCGAAACCGCCGCGGCGCTGCCCGAACTCGATCCGCCCGGCGAGCGATCGAGGTTCCACGGGTTGCGAGTACGTGCGTGATCCCGGGTCGCGAACTGGGTGGTCTCGGTCTTGCCGAGGACGATGGCACCGAGATCGCGCAGGATCTTCACGATGGGCGCGTCGCGCTGCGCGCGGTGGTCGGCGCGAAGCGCGGACCCCGCCTTCGTCGGCAGCCCCGCTGCGTCGATGATGTCCTTCACTCCGATCGGAATCCCGAGCAACGGCAACCCCCGCGCCTCCTCCCGGGGCAGTTCGGCCTGCCGGGCCGCGGCGCGGCGGGCGCCGTCGGCGTCGACCTCGACCCACGCGCCGACCTCGAACTCCGACGCCTCGATGCGTTCGAGGCACTCGTCGAGAATTTCGACCGGCCCGAGGTCGCCCGCGCGCAACGCGCGCACCGCATCGACCAGGCCCCGTGCCTCACCGACGGCCACATGCGGCCACTTCGATCCGTTCATTGCGAACACTCCCATCCGTGCGTATGACCGCCAGCTACGGCGGCTCCGGTTCGTTCCGGGGGAAAGGGGGCGCCCCGTCGGCCTCGGAGGTGTCTTCCGTCAGCGCCCGGCACGACCGCCGACGCACCGGAGGCGCCACGTCGCACACGCGCCTCGAATCGCCACCTCACCACAACGGCGACCGAGCATGGCCCGCAAGCGCAAGGAGATTCAGGCTGCCGTCCAATTCCTCATGACCGCACCTTGCCGGTGAGCATTGCGCGACAGGCGCGGAGCCTATTCGTTCCCGCTCTCGGCAGATTCCTCGCCTTCGTCTCCCGCCAGCTTCCGCCACAGCTCGCCGCCCTTCTCGCGGGCCGCGTCCAGGACCTCCTTGCCTTCCTGCGTGGCGTGGTCCACGACCTCGGCGGCCTTGGGCCTTGCCGCTTCCGGGAGCCGTTTCGATCCTTCCCGGGTCTCCTGCCAGACGTGCTCCGCGCCCCGGCGAGTGGAGTCGACCGCCGCCGCGGTGCCCTCGCGCACCTTGTCCAGCGCATCGCCGGACGCGTCGCGGACCGCCTCGACTGCATCGCCGGTGGCGTCTTGCGCGGCCTCCACCGCACCGCCGGTGGTTTCCCGGGCCGCATCCACCGCATCGCCGGTGGCATCGCGAGCGGTGTCCACCGCGCCTTCGGAATGCTCCTTCGTGGCCGACCAGAGCTTCTTCACCGTGTCCCCGGCCGCATCCTTCAGCGCGCCGATCGCCTCGCCGCCCTCACGCTTGACCTCCTCCCAGTCGGCGCCGGAGTCGGACGCTTCGGGGCATCCGGTCGACTCGGCGGCCCCGGTGCACTCGACGGGCTCGGAGTTGTTGGTGTCACCGTACGCACAGGGCGCGGCGGCCAGGAACGCCGCCGCCGCGAAGACCTTCATCCGATGCAGGCTCATGGCGTTGACCTCGCGAGGCACCATCGGCAGGAGCGTACCAGCTTGGCCGTGCGTCCCGCACGCGCCGCCGCCCTGCCGCCGGACACACTCGCCCCGAATGCAATCCGGCGTGCAGCTCCACGAATTTTCGCGAGCGACATCCCACGGCATCGCGCGGCATCATGCGGTGGCCGGAGCCTCGGCAGGCGCGGCACAATAGCGCCACGCGCAGAGCGGCTCGGGAGGCAGCGCACGTGTCGACGGGGATCGGGGCCCGCGTCCCCCGCAAGGAAGACACCCGGCATCTGGCCGGGAAGGCGCAGTTCGTCGGCGACCTCGCCTTCCCCCGGCTGTGGGAGGTCGCGTTCGTGCGCAGCCCCCTCGCCCACGCCCGCATCCGATCCGTCACCGTGCCCGAGCAGCACGAGGGCCGGGTGTTCACCTCCGAGGACATGGAGGGCGTGCGCCCGATCCGCGCGGAGTCGAGCCTGCCTGGGTACAAGTCCTCCGAGTGGCCGGCGCTCGCGAACGGCAAGGTGCGCTTCGCGGGGGAATGCGTGGCGCTGTGCATCGCCCCGACCCGGGCCGAGGCCGAGGACGTCGCCGAGGCGGTGGAGCTCGATCTCGAAGCGCTGCCGGCGCTCACCGACAGCCTCGCCGCGCGCCGCGCCGGCGCACCTCTCGTGCATGACGACTGGAGCGACAACCTCTTCCTGACCACCTCGGCCGACGGGGACATCGAATCGGTACGCGAGCGCGCCGCCGTCGTCATCGAGCGCGAATACCGCACCGCCCGTCAGTGCATGGCGCCGCTGGAGGGCAAGGCGGTGCTCGCCCGCCACGACGAGCGCACCGGCCAGCTCGTCGTGTACACCTCGACTCAGGTGCCGCACCTCATCCGCACCGGCCTGTCGCAGTTTCTCGATCTGGACCAGGCGGACGTGCGGGTCATCGCGCCGGACGTGGGTGGAGGCTTCGGGTACAAGTGCGTGCTCCAGCCCGAGGAGATCTCGGTGTCGTGGGCCGCGATGCATACCGGCCGACCGCTTCGCTGGGTCGAGGATCGGCGCGAGCACCTCACCGCGGGCGCCAACACCCGCCAGCACCATTACCGGCTCACCGCCTTCGCCGACGAGCGCGGGCGCCTGCTCGGGATCGACGCCGAGGTCACGGTGGACGTCGGCGCATACTCCGTGTGGCCGTTCACCGCCTGCCTGGAGGCGGCCCAGGCCGGCGGCAACCTGCCGGGGCCGTACGCCTTCGACGTCTACCGCTGCAAGACCTTTTCGGTCGCGACCAACAAGCCCGCGTTCACACCGTACCGCGGCGTCGCGCGCCCGGGCGTGTGCTTCGCGATGGAGCTCACCATCGACGCAATCGCTCGCGCGGTCGGGCGCGAGCCTGCGGACGTGCGCGCCGAGAACCTCGTGCCGGCCGAGGCGATGCCCTACACCAACGTGACCGGGAAGTTCTACGACAGCGGCGACTACCCGGGAAGCGTCGCAGGCGCGCGGCGCATGATCGACCTGGACGCGGTGCGCGAGCGCCAGCGCACCCCCGAGCCGGACGGCCGACTCGTCGGCATCGGCTTCTCCACCTTCACCGAGCAGACCGCGCACGGCACGAAGGTGTTCGGCGCGTGGGGTCTGCCGCTGGTGCCGGGCTACGAGCAAGCGATGGTGAAGCTCGCGCCGAGCGGCACCGTCGAGGTGCGCTCGGGCAATCACTCCTTCGGGCAGGGGCTGGAGACGACGCTCGCCCAGGTCGCGAGCGAGCAGCTCGGCATCGGCGTCCACCGCATCAAGGTCACCATGGGCGACACCGGCGAGACGCCCTACTCCACCGGTGCCTACGCATCACGGGGCATGGTGATGGCCGGTGGGGCGGTGTCGAAGGCGGCGGAGTCGCTGGCCGGTCGCATCAGGAAGCACGCCGGGCATCTGCTCCAGGCGAGCCCCGACGCGGTATCGCTCTCCGGCGGCCGGGCGTGGGCCGGCGACGCGAGCGTCTCGTTCGGGGACATCGCCCGGGCATGGTACCTGCGCCCCGACCAGCTCCCCGACGATGTCGACACCCTCGGCCTCGAGGTCACCGAAGGCTACAAGCCCGAGGTGGACTCCGGGGTGTTCACCTACGCGACCCACGCGGCGGTGGTCGCGGTGGACCCGGACACCGGTTCGGTCGAGATTCTCGACTACGTGCTGTTCGAGGACTGCGGGCGGCGCGTGAACCCGATGATTCTCGAAGGCCAGTCCTACGGCGGCGCCGCTCAGGGCATCGGCACCGCGCTGTTCGAGGAGAGCCTCTACGACGAGAACGGCCAGCCGATCACCTCGACCTTTGCGGACTACGTGATTCCGGGACCTGCCGAGCTGCCGTCGATGCGCATCGAGCACACGGAGTCGCTCTCACCCTTCACCCGCCACGGCATCAAGGGGATCGGAGAAGGCGCCGCCATCGCTCCCGCGGGCGCGGTGGTGAACGCGATCAACGATGCGCTGAGACCGCTCGGGGTGGAGCTGAACGAGATTCCGGCCACGCCGCGGCGGATTCTTGGCGCGATCCTGGCCGCGAAGGCGGCTCGGCCGAGTTCCGGATCGACTCCGTCCGTCGCCGGCGACGACGCTGGCGGAGCCGCCGACGGCGGAAGGGACGGGAACCAATGAACGAGACTGCACTGAGTCGAGAGACCTTGAACGACATCATGCGGCGCGTCGTCGCCATCGCCGAAGCCGTGGTCCGGTGGGCGGGGGGACGGCTGTGAAGCCCGTTGACCTTTCCTATCACCGCGCCACCAGCGTCGACGACGCACTTGTGCAACTCGCCGTCGGCGGGGACGGTGCGAAGCTCCTCGGAGGAGGGCAGTCGCTGGGGCCAATGCTGAACCTGCGCCTGACCCGTCCCTCCACGCTTGTGGACATTTCGATGGTGGAGTCGCTACGGAGAATCGAATCGACCAGCGAGAGCGTGGTCGCCGGAGCCGCGGCGACCCACGCCGAGATCGAGGATCGACCCGCCTCGGATCCGATCGAGCGCGCGATGCGCGAGGTGGCGGCCGGCATCGCTTACCGCGCGGTGCGCAACCGCGGCACCATCGGCGGCAGCCTCGTCCACGCCGACCCGGCCGCGGACTGGGCCAGCTTCGCGCTGTGCGCGGACGCACGGGTTCGCATCCGCGGCGCCGAGGGGGAGCGCGATGTACGGATGCAGGACTTTACGCACGCGGCGTACACCACCGCGCTCGCGCCGGACGAGATCGTCACCCGCATCGAGATTCCGCGCGCGAGCGCACGGGCGCGGTTCGGCTTCCACAAGCTCTGCCGCAAGACCGGAGAGCTCGCGGAGGCGATTGGCGTCGTACTCGTCGACCCCGACCGGCGCTACTGCCGCGTCGTCACCGGCGCCGTCGGGGCGAAGCCGGTGCCGCTGCCGGCAGCGGCCGGTCTGCTCGCCGCAACCGCTGTTCCACCGGAGCCCGATGCGCTTTGCGCCGAGATCGCCTCCTGTACCGGCGAGCACGACCCGGTGAAGCTTCACATGGCCGCGGTCGCGGTGCACCGGGCCGTCAGTCGAGCGCTGGGGGCTCCGTGACGCGCGCACGCGGAATCGACGCGCGCGGACCGTGCGGACGCGGTGTTCGATTCAGACCTGCCCGGCGGCCGGATACCGGGCGCCCCCACGACGACGGAGCGACACGCCGGTGAAGACCGTCGAACTGACCGTCAACGGCGAGCGGTGCAGGGCTACCGTTTCCGGCCGCACGCAGCTCGCGGAACTGTTGCGCGACCACCTGCACCTGACCGGCACCCATCTCGGCTGCGAGCACGGCGTGTGCGGCGCCTGCACGGTGCTGATGGACGGGAAGCCGATTCGCTCCTGCATCGCTTGCGCGCAGGCCTGCGAGGGCGCGGATGTAGTGACCGTCGAAGGTCTGGGAGACGATCCGACCGGACGGGCGCTCAGCGAAGCGTTCGCGCGGCACCACGCCCTGCAGTGCGGATTCTGCACCTCGGGCATGCTGATCACGGCCTGGGACATCGTCACCCGGCTCGCGCCGACGGACGAGGCGGCGATTCGGCACGAGCTGAGCGGCAATCTGTGCCGGTGCACGGGGTACATGGGGATCGTTGCCGCGGTGAGGGATGTCGCACTGCAACGCCGGGACGGAGCGACGCCGGGCGCCGGCATCGTGACAGGCACTGAACCGGCGCTGATGGTCGACGGGATGGACGACGCCAGCCATGCGAGCGCGCACCGCGGCGAGCCCCCCGTTCCGACCGCCGGGCAGGAGCGCGGCGCCGGCACCGGTACATCCGCCGGCGCTGCGTTCGAACCGTTCGAGATCGATCCCGTCCACCTGACCCCCGGGGATACGACCACGGCCGGCGTTCCCGTGACCGTCGCCGCCCGCCCGATGTCGACGGCCGACGGCTGGTCCCTCGTCGAACGCGAGTTCACCGTCGAGCAGCCGGTGGACGCGTTGTGGGCACTGTTCGAGGATCTGCCGCGCGTCGCCGGGTGCCTGCCCGGCGTGC
>JAJDUQ010000271.1 GCA_022826505.1 Gammaproteobacteria bacterium | reverse complement strand
CGTCTCGGCGCCGGCTCAACGCTTGGTGCTCATCGGGGGTGGGCATGACGTTCTCTCCTGCCTGCCTGTATTGTATGCAGACAGAATCCTGCCATATCCCAGCCTACTTTTCACAATCCCAAAAATCTGACGTGCACCCATCATGGCGCTTCCACTTGACGACACCGTCCGGATCGGCATCACTTCGCGGCTCGCCACGCTGGCGGAAATCCGCGAGACCGTTGCGCTCGCCGAAGACCTCGGACTCGATTCGCTGTGGTGCGGCGAGCACGTCGCCTACACCTCGCCGGTTCTCGACCCCTTCGTCCGCCTGGCCTGCACGGCGGCGCTGTCCGAACGTCTCACGCTTGGCACCTGCGTGTACCTGGTTCCGCTGCGCCCCGCTGCGGCGATCGCGAAGCAGGTCGTCTCGGTCGACCACCTGAGCGGTGGGCGTTTCGTGTTCGGGGTCGGAGTCGGCGGCGAGTTCCCCGGCGAATTCGATGCCTGCGGCGTCCCGGTCAACGAACGCGGCGCACGCCTCGACGAGGCCATCGACGTCATGCGGGCGTTGTGGACGGGCGAGCCGGCGTCCTTCCGCGGCCGATTCGTGCAGTTCGAGGACGTGCACATGCAGCCGCCGCCGCTCGCTCCCGGCGGCCCGCCCATCTGGTGCGGAGCACGACAGGAAGCGGCGCTGCGCCGCATCGGCCGGAAGGCCGACGGCTGGGTGAGCTACGTCGTGACGCCGGAACGCTACGCCGCGGGTCTCGGGGTGATCGAGGCGGCAGCAAGGGATGCGAACCGGACCATCGAACGGTTCGACTCCGCGCACCTCCTCTTCGTCCGCATCGACGACCATCGCGACCGGGCCCTTGATGACGCGACCGCGATTCTGAGCCGCCGCTACGCGATGGATTTCCGGCGCGCCGCGGAGCGCTACTGCGCCCTCGGCCATCCGGACGAGGTGGCGGCGACGGTCAACGAGTTCCTGCGGGCCGGAGTCCGGCACGTCATCCTCGACCTGCTGGGGGACTGGGATGAATCGCGGCCGCAGCTCCAGCGCTTCTGCGAGGAAGTCAGGCCGCAGCTCCGGATCGCCGGCAACTGATTCAAAGCGCCGCGCCGAAGTTCGTCACCGGATCCATCTCCGGAACTTGGCGACCAAGGGGTCGTGCCGCCTCCGGCCGTTCGCAGCGCAGGAACTCGCCACTGCCACGCTCGACCAGAAGCTCCCCGCCGTCGACGACCCGGCGCCCGCGAGAGAGCACGGTGGTCGGCCACCCCTTGATGTGTCGCCCCTCGTAGGGGGTATATCCGACGTTGTCGTGCAGGTCGTCCCAGGTGACCGTGACCTCGCGGTCGGGGTCCCAGATCGCAAGGTCCGCGTCGGAGCCGATCGCGATGGTGCCCTTGCGCGGATACAGCCCGTAGAGCCGTGCCGCATTTGTGGAGGCGAGGGCCACGAACCGGTTGAGGTCGATTCGCCCTCCTCCGACGCCTTCGGAGAAGAGCAGCGGCAGTCGCAGCTCGATCCCTGGAACCCCGTTGGCGATCTGCTTGAACGAAGCGTCGGGACCGCCCGCGAGCTTGCCGCTTTCGTCGAACCGGTACGGCGCGTGGTCCGAGGAGAACACCTGGAAGGTGCCGTTCGAGAGTCCTCGCCACACGTGCTCCTGGTTGGCGGCATCGCGCGGCGGCGGACTGCAGCAGAACTTCGCGCCCTCCATGCCCTCTCGGTCGAGGTCGTCCGCGGTGAGGAACAGGTACTGCGGGCAGGTCTCGCCGTAGATTCGAAGCCCCAGGTCCTGAGCGCGGCGGATGGCGTCGGCCGCTTCGGCACCCGACACGTGCACGATGAGCATCGGGACGTCGATGAGCCTCGCGAGGTCGATTGCCCGGCTCGTCGCCTCGCTCTCCGCGATGCGGGCATGGCTGACCGCGTGGTACTTCGGCGCCCGGTGGCCGCCGTCGAGCAGCCGATCGGTAAGCCATCGGATCATGTCGTGATTCTCGGCGTGCACCATGGTCATCGCGCCCTCGCGCCGCGCGAGCGACAGCACGTCGAGCATCTGGTAATCGTCGATCTGGAGCAGATCGTAGGTCATGTACACCTTGAATGAGGTGTATCCGTCCTCGATGAGGGCGGGAAGCTCCTGCCCGAGAATCTGCGCGCTGGGGTCGGAGATGATGAGATGGAAGGCGTAGTCGACAACCGCCTTGGGGCCCGCGCAGCCGTGGTATGCATCGACCACCTCGCGCAGCGACTGCCCGCGGTGCTGCGCCGCGAACGGGACGATGGTGGTGGTGCCGCCGAATGCGGCGGAGACCGAGCCGGTGTAGAAGTCGTCGGCGCAGAGGACCCCGCTCGACGACATCTGCTCGATGTGGCAGTGACTGTCGATTCCGCCGGGCAGCACCAGCTTGCCGGTGGCGTCGATCTCGTCGTCGCCTTCGCGGAGGTCCCGGGCCAGAGCGACGATCCGGCCGTCGCGTATCCCCACGTCGGCGGGGAACGTATCGGCGGCGGTGGCGACGGTGCCACCGCGAATGACGAGATCGAGTCGGTTCATCTGGAGCCTCCTGGGCACCGGGTGCGAACGGGCTGGGTACTCGACTGGCGAGCTTCGGTCGGGAGCGAGCGTATCACGGCCCCACTCTGTGAAAGGCGGACACGGATATCCCCGTCTCTTTCTTCTGCCAGCCGCGGTTTCCATCGCCACGTCCTCCGCGGAAAAAAGAATGGCAGCGCGACCCGCGACCATCCCTCGGGCCGTAAGAATGCATGGCCGCAACATGCACCTGCGCGGGCATGGAAATCTGAGGTGTCGCAATCGATTCAGCCATCCCCGGGTCCGGCCTTCTCCATCACCATGCACTCGTGGATGTAGTCCATCGCGTGCGGCTCGGGGTCAAAGCGGACGAGTTCGGCGAAACTTCCGAAGTAGCGGTCGACGATTGCCCGCCGCTGCGCCGGCGGACGCTCCGCATCGAGGGCGTTGACGAAGACCGTCTCGCTCCAGGTACGGGTGTTGGGGACGTAGGTTGCAGCGAAACGATTGGCGTCGCCGTCTTCCGCGAAGCGAGCCGCGTACGGGCAGCGCGTGAACCGCGTCTCGGCGCGCACCAGGCGCAGTCCGGCGCGCCGGATCGGACCGTCGGTGTCGAGGAGCGGCGCATGAAACTCGGCCGGGGTCCGGTAGAACTGCGGAATTGTGGTTCGCCGGTACTCGGCGGCGGTGATCGTTCCGTCGTCGACCAGTGCGTGCCACAAGCGGTTCATGACGTCGAACATGTTCGTGCCGCCGGTGTTGCCCATGTGACGGCCGTCGTCGGCGAGCGCGAGATTCACCGTCATCAGCCGCCCGCCGGGCTTCAGCTCCGACGCGCGGGCGAGGAGGATGTCCTGCCAGTCGGCACGGGCGCGGGCACGCAACGTCTCGAGTTCCTCGCCATGCGCGCCGGCCATGTGGATGTGGTCGCTCACCGGACACGGCAGTGAGCTCAGCCAGTGCATGGCGGTCGCGGAGAACCCGAAGTCGATGGTCTCGGGCGGGAAGATCGGCTGGAAAAAGCTCGTCGCGGCTGCATAGACGAAGATGTCGTCATGTTCGTCGCGATAGCTCGTGACGTCGGGGCGGCCACCGTTGGCGGTGGCGAACAGGGCCGAGTAGTCGTTCCTCGGAAGATCCGTATACGTAATGCACACCGTGCGGCTCGGGACACGCCCGCGAAGCGCCGCGATCGTCGCGCGGTGGAGATCCATGGAGGTTCCGCCGTCGGCGGCTCCGTAGTCGGCGATGTGGAACGGCTTGCCGGACCCCCCGACGTCCATCGCCGCAATCGCTTCGCACGCAAGGTCCCGGGCATTGTCGATGGCGTCCTTCGCGCCCTGCGTGTGGGTGGAGTAGTCACCTTCGTGCCACATCGAAATCGTCGATTGTGCCCCGTCGAGCCGGCTCATTCCGTGGTTCCGCTCGCTTCGATTCGGCGATTATAGGTGCCGATCCTGTCGTCGGGCGGGAGAACCGGCGGCCGTACTCCATGCCAAGGACAGTGATCGAAATCAAGTTGCCAACTGAACTCAGGGGGAACCCGCTGCTACGGGACGGCACGCTCGGCACGTGGCAAGGTCATTCGCGTCAGCGTCCTGAGGAGTGCAACCATGGCAGGGGCACGACTTGGAGACAGGCGACGAATCCGGTCATGATAGGCCTCCGGGACACGGAGCGAGGGAGAGGTACCAGGCGTGACGATCCTTTCGGATGCAGAAGTGGCCGCCTATCGCGCGGACGGAGTGGTGGTGCCGGCATACCGGCTGCCGGCGGACAGGCTCGAGCACCTTCAGTCCCTGGCGAAGCGGCTGATTGCCGACAACCCGCACATGGGCGACGAGCCGGTGGCCTCGCCTCACGTGCCGGGCTCCGGTGTGCAGAACGTCAGGAGCGATCCGGCCTGGATCGACATCCCGACCTTCGCGCCGATTCTCGACATGATGGAACAGCTCGTCGGACCGGACATCATCCTGTGGGGCACCACCCTGTTCCACAAGCCGGCCGGTCTCGACCGCGGCGTGCCGTGGCATCGCGACGGCCGCTACTGGCCCATCAAGCCGCTCGCCACCACTTCGGTGTGGATCGCGGTCACCGACTGCACGAAGGAGAACGGATGCCTGCGAGTTGTTCCGGGCTCGCACGCGGCCCGCGAGATCGGTCGTCACTTCCGTGACCACAGCGAGCGAGTGACGATTCCCGAGACCTTGTGCGACGGAGAGTTCGACCCGGATTCGGCCCGCGATCTGGAGCTGGAAGCAGGTCGGATGGCGATATTCGACGTCTACATGATTCACGGCTCCAATCCCAATCGCACCGCCGCACCTCGCATCGGCTACGCGCTTCGATACATGCCGGCGACCAGCCACTACGACCATCATGACCTTCCCATCGCCGACAGCCGCGGCTCCGCGCACCACACCCGTCCCCTGATCCAGGTACGCGGCCGCGACGTCTCGGGCCGCAACGACTTCCGCATCGGACATCCGCAGTCACGGCGCTCGAAGCCGACTCGGCAGGCCGAATCTTCCAAGTACACGTTGCCGATCTGACCCGGTGCGGTGAACCGAGGCGTCGCGCCGAACCACCCGCCGATGGGCACCAGGACCGAGCGACTCAGACAGCTACTGGCCGAGCCCGGCCTGATCGTCCGGTGAGACTACGGTACAGGTGGCGAGGACGGTGAGTTGATCAAGGGAACCTTGTTTCCGCTGCTCGGGACCGGACTGGCGATATTTGTCGGGCTGTGCGCGGTGCTGTACCTGCTCCAGGAGCAACTCATCTTCCTGCGCCCGCCGTTGGCGGACGTCGATCGGCACGCAGTGCGGCTCTTGCCGGGCACCACCGAAATTCGGGTCACGGCACACGACGGAACGCGGCTGCACGGGTGGCTTCGGCATACCGTCGAGCAGGAACGACGACGAGGTCTCGTGATCTACTTCGGGGGCAACGCCGAAGAGGTGTCCGGCCAGATGCGCGACGCGCCGATGCTCGCCCCCTGGTCACTCGCAGCGTTCAACTACCGTGGCTACGGGCTGAGCGAAGGACGTCCGAGCGAGGCGGCGCTCACGTCCGACGCGCTCGCCATTTTCGATTGGCTCGCGAAGCGCGACGACATCGACCCGAATCGCATCGTGGTCTTCGGGCGCAGCCTCGGAAGCGGAGTCGCGGTACCGCTTGCGGCCAGTCGGCCCGTGCGGGCGGTCGTACTGGTGTCTCCCTACGACAGCCTGCGCAGCATCGCCCGCAAGCAGTACCCGATCGTCCCCGTTTCCCTGCTTCTCAAGCATCCCTTCGACTCGCTGGTGCATGCCCCGGATATCGAAGCGCCCCTGCTGGTGCTCGCGGCGGAACACGATGACCTCATCCCGCCTTCGTACTCGCGACGGCTGCACGATGCATGGTTCGGTCCGAAGCGATGGACGCTGATTCACGGAACGGGTCACAACGATATTCATGCACGTCCCGAATACTGGACCGCGATACACGAGTTCCTTGCATCCGTCGCGGCCGAGCCCTGAGAGCACGACGCAAACCCGGGTAACGTCGACGGCAATTTGCGCCAAATCGAGTACAAGCGGAATGGCGATGTCCGGATGCTCCGCCGCGAAGTCATCGAGACGGATTCCAGAACAGCCCTGCCGTAGATCGTCCGCCTGTCGTGCCGGGAACGCGCGAAGCCCGACTCCACGGGCCGTTTAAGCCTCCGCCGGGACCCGATACCATCCCCGGTGTGGTACTCGCCTGAGGAGCGTTCCGATGTCGGCATCCGAGCCAAGAGTCCTCGTGTTCCAGCACATCGCCATCGAGCACCCCGGTGTGTTTCGGGACTTCCTGCACGAGGACGGCATCGACTGGACCGCGGTCGAGCTCGATGAGGGTGAGCCGATACCGGATCTCGGCGGCTACGACGCGCTCTGGGTCATGGGCGGACCGATGGATGTCTGGGAGGACGCCGACCATCCGTGGCTGGGGCCCGAGCGCGCCGCAATTCGCGAAGCGGTGGTCGAGCGAAGGATGCCCTTCTTCGGGTTCTGCCTCGGCCATCAACTGCTGGCGCAGGCACTGGGAGGCGAGGTCGGACCGGCGGAGACGCCCGAAATCGGCATTCTGGAAGTCGATCTGACCGACGCGGGTCGTTCCAGTTCAATCTTCGAAGGCGTGCCGGCGACGCATTGCTGCCTGCAGTGGCACAGCGCGGAGGTGCTGCGGGCGCCACCCGGCAGTCGGGTTCTCGCCGCATCCCGCGACTGCGCGGTGCAGGCGCTCGGCTTCGGCGACCATGCCTTCAGCATTCAATACCACGTGGAAATCACCGGCGACACGGTACGCGAGTGGGGGGCGGTCCCGGCCTACGAGCAGGCTCTGGAACGCGTGATGGGCGAAGGCGCGCTCGCAGCGTTCGAGGCCGACGCAGCCGCCCACATGGACGATTTCAACCGCAACGCACGCCGCATCTACGACAATTTCCTGCGAGTGGTGCGACGGACCCACGTCCAGGCCGCGTGACCGTCGAAGCGATTCGACTGCGCACCGGACGAACGTGACCGGAATGAACGAGACGCAGATGATCGCCAGGTTGACGATTCCGCTCTTCGACAGTCCCGCGAACCAGTAGGGACCGGGTTCCACACACCACGGGAATCAATCCTCGATGGACGCCAGGACGTATGACTACATCATCGTCGGCGCCGGATCCGCTGGCTGCGCGCTGGCAAGCCGGCTCAGCGAGCGGCCGGATCTGCGCATACTGCTGATCGAAGCGGGTGGTCGCGACCGGCACCACTGGGTCCGGATCCCCATTGGAATCGGCAAGATCCTGGACGACGAACGCTTCGTGTGGAGATACGAGACCGAGAGCGAGCCCCACCTCGACGGTCGAAAGCTCTATTGGCCGCACGGCAGACTTCTCGGCGGCTCCAGTTCGGTCAACGGAATGCTCTTCGTTCGCGGTGAACGGGAGCGCTACGACGAGTGGTCCGAAGCCGGGTGTCCCGGATGGAGCTATTCCGACCTGCTCCCGCTGTTCAAGAAGATCGAAGACTACCGCGCCGGCGACCCGACCTGGCGCGGCACCGGCGGTCCAGTCACCGTGACCCGAATCGAAATCGACGATCCCGTGTCCCGAGCCTTCGAGCGGGCCTGCCGGGACATCGGGTTGCCCGCAAATCCCGACTACAACGCCGCGCAGACCGAAGGGGTCGCCCGGGTGCAGCTCAATACCCGAAGGGGACTGCGCTGCAGCTCCGCCCGCGCCTTCCTCCATCCGGCCCTCGGTCGGCGCAACCTTGAAGTCCAGTGCAACGCATCGGTGCGCCGGCTGGTCGCGTCGGGCAATCGGGTGTCCGGCGTGGTCATGTCGTTCGATGGAGAGGAGACGGAAGTTTCCGCGGACCGCGAAGTCATCCTCTGCGCCGGTGCCCTGCACTCACCCCAGCTTCTGGAGCTCTCGGGAATCGGCGACGGGGACATCCTCCGTGATCGCGGCGTCGAGGTCGTCAGGCACCTCCCGGGGGTAGGCGAGAACCTGCGCGATCACCTCCAGCCGCGCATCACGTTCGAGTGCAACGCGCCGGTGACCGCCAACGACATCCTGCGCAGCCGCCGGCACGCGGTGAAGGCGATGGCCCGGTATGCCCTGACCCGGCGTGGGTTGTTCGCAACGTCGAGCTTCAAGGTGCATGCCTTCGCTCGCAGCGGCCCACAGGCTGCGCACGCGGACGTACGCGTGCAGTGTGCGCTGGTGAGCGGACCGTCGAGGTACGTGGGCGCCGGCGTGGACCCCTTCTCGGGGTTCCACATCGGGGCCTACTACATCAATCCCGAATCGCGCGGCAACCTCCACATCCGTTCGCCGGACCCCGAAGACCCGCCTCGGATGCACGCGAACTACCTTGACCATCCCGACGACCGGGCGGCGAGCACGAGCGCCATGCAGATCGTGCGCCGGATCGCCCGCCAGCCGGTCATGCAGTCGGTGATCGTCCGCGAAGTGCGCCCGGGGCCTGACGTCTCGACCGACGACGAGCTTCTGGAATTCGTGCGCGACACCGGCCAGACCTGCTGGCATCCGGTCGGCACGTGCAGGATGGGTGACGGCGAGGATGCGGTGGTCGATGCCGAACTCCGCGTGCACGGCATGGCGGGGCTGCGCGTCGCAGACGCCTCGGTCATGCCGTTTCACGTCTCCAGCAATACGAATGTGCCCGCGATGGTCATTGGAGAAAAGGCGGCGGACCTGATTCTGCGCGGCCTGTAGTCCGCACGAATGCGGCGTCCCGATCCCGATCATGATGACAGATGCGGGACGTTCGGACCTGTGTGCCCCGCACGACGGAATGGTTGACTCACCCTGCGCCCGTACCGCCGTCATGGCCGGTTGGAGCGTTGCTCGGTGGAATGCTCGGGAGGTGAAGACGCCGCGAGCGGATGCCGTACCGCCGGTCAGCCGTAGATGAGATTCGGCAGCCAGAGCGCAATGGCTGGAAATGCGATGAGCATCGCCGCGCCGATGAGCTGCAGGCCCATGAACTGCACCATCCCTATATAGATGTCCTTCAGATCCCAATCCGGCACGACTCCTTTGAGGAAGTAGGCGGACAAGGCCACCGGCGGGGACAGCCAGGCGGTCTGCAACGTCACCGCGACGAGAGTACAGAACCAGATGAGGTCGAAATTCAGCTCCTCGATCAGCGGCAGGAAGATGGGGAGCACGATGACGACGATGGGGACCCATTCCAGCGGCCAGCCGAGAATGAAGATCACGACGAGCAGGAAGATCAGAAACACCGTCGGCGAAAAGTTGAAGGTCAGCAATGCCTCGGCGATGAACTGAGGGGTCCCGAGGCGCGAGAAGACCGCACCGAAGAAGTTCGATGCGGCGACCAGAAAGAGGATCATGCACGACGTCTGACCGGTCCGGTAGATCGCGTCGGTGATGATTCGCCAGTTGAACTGCCCGTACCCCACCAGCAGCAGGAACGCCCCGAACGCCCCCATGGATGCCGCCTCGGTCGGCGTCGCGAGCCCGCCGAGGATGCTGCCGAGGGTCGCCAGGATCAGCACCGCGGGCGGGACGAGTCCGACCGCGAACTCGCGAAGCACGGGCGCGAGCGACTTGGGACGCTCCTCCTCCGGCACTGGCGCGCCGAGCTCCGGGTTGAGCCGGCAGCGGATCAGGCAATAGCCGATGAACAGCGTCGACAGAAGAAGCCCGGGGAGAATTGCCGCGGCGAACAGTCGCACCACCGACACCTGAAACACGATGGCCATCACGATGAGCATCACGCTCGGCGGGATGAGGATGCCCAGGGTTCCCCCGGCCGCGATGGAACCGGCCGAGAGCCGCGTGTCGTAGCCGCTCTTGCGCATCGCGGGCGCTGCCATCAGACCCATGATGCTCACCGAAGCGCCGACGATTCCGGTGGCGGCCGCAAACAGTGTCGAGACCCCGAGCGTCGCGACGTAGAGCGATCCCCTGACCGACGCCAGCATCATCTGGAACGCATGGAACAGCCGGTTCATGAGGTTCGCGCGTTCGAGCAGATAGCCCATCAGGAGGAACAGCGGCACCGCGGCGAGCTCGGCAGACTTGAGCGTCTGCAGCATCTGGAAGTACATCAGGTCGATGACGAGATCCCCGAAGCCCATCAGGCCGAAGATCACGGCAAGAATGATCAGGGTGAAGGCGATGGGAAACCCGAGGACGATGGCGACGAACAGCGTCGCCACCAGCACGAGGCCCATAACCTCGTTGCTCAGGGCCACTTGCCGGTCCTGGCGGCGTGGACGGCACGTACGAGCTCCGCGAGCCCCTGGACGAGGAGCAGCACCGCGCTCACCGGCACCACTGTCTTCAACGGGTAGATGGGCGGCATCCAGGGGGTGACCGCGGCTCGCTCGAGCTTCGCCCAGGAGTCGATGGTGTACTCCATGCTCACCCACAGCAGCACCGCCACGGCGGGGAGGAAGAACACGACGTACAGCAGGGCGTCGACGATTCCCTGCCACTTCGCCGGCCACAGCCGGTACACGAAGTCCGTGCGAATGTGCCCGCCCCGCCTCAGCGTGTAGCCGGTGAGCAGCATGAACAGTGCGCCGTAGAGCATGTAGGTCATGTCGTAGGCCCACAGCGTCGGGGCGCTGAAGACGTAGCGGGAGGTGACTTCGTAGACCAGACCGAGCATCAGCGGAATCACCAGCCACGAAAAGAGCCTGCCCGACCACTCGCTCACCGTGTCCGCGAACACGACGTAATGCGCGATCGGACGGGGCAGTTCCTTCAGCCAGGCGTATTCGTCGCCCATGTCCGCGTTATTGCTCATTGAAGGTCGGCGGCGGAGCGTTGGGCCGCGGCCACGCCGCCCATCGGTGACAGGAGGGCTGACGGCACCGGGAAGCTGTGAGCGAGTGTCATGGCGATCGTGATCATGCGCATGCAGGGCTGCCGGCGGCGAGGCTCGCGGCAGCCCTGCACGCAAACCGAGATGCAGCTACTTGGCCTTGAGGCCCGCCTCTCCCAGGAAGAGCGACTGCTTCAACGTCTCGAGCCGGTACGGCACGGCGGTGTCGCTGAACTCCTCGATGGATTTCATGACCTTCGCGAAGAACGGATCCTCCATCCGGCGCTCCAGCACGGCATTCGCGGCCGCGAGAAACTCGTCGGGATAGTCGGCCGGCGGGTCGAACAGCGTCACGCCCTTCTCTTCGGTGAGGATCCTGAGCGCCTTGGCGTTCGCGTGCACGAAGAAGGTGAGGGCGCGGGTGATGGTCGCTTCCGTGGCGACTTCGATGATCGAGCGCTGAGAATCCGACATGCTCTCCCAGACATCCTTGTTGATGAGGATGACGCTGATGTCGATGGCCTGGTGCAGCCCCTGCAGCGAGTAGTACTTCGCAACGTCGGGAAATCCGATGTCGAGGTCGGTGGAGGGGTTGATCCACTCGCCGGCGTCGACAGCGCCGCTCGCCATCGCCGGGATGAGCTCGGAAGCCATCATGGAGACGACCGAGACGCCCATCTCCGTATACGCCTCACCGGGCAGGCCGGGCGGGGTACGGAACTTGAGCTTGCGGAAATCGTCCATGGACTCGATCGGCTCCTTGAACCATCCGAGCGCCTCCGGACCGTCCGGGATGATCTGGAATTCGACCACGTTCAGGCCGAGGACTTCCTGCCAGAACTCGCGGTTGAGCTCCTTGCCGCCGCCGTAGATCATCCAGGAAAGGTGGCCCATCTGATCCAGGCCGGTCCCGGCCCCGCCGAGCGGCGCGTTGAACAGCCCCGCCGCGGGGTGCTTGCCGGTGTAGAAGTGCGTCCAGCTCTGCCCCATCTCCACCAGGCCCTTGCTCACCGCGTCCGGGATCTCGGGCCAGTCGACGATCGCGCCTCTCGGCAACACGTTGATCTTGATGCTGCCCTCAGACATCGTCTCGACGCGCTGCGCGAACTCCTTCAGTAGCGCCTCGTGCGGGCTCCCGGGCCCCATGTTCGTCTGCATCTGCAGGTTGAAGTTCTTCGCGTCCGCGACGCCCGCCATGGCCAGCGCCATCGCGCCGGAAGCGATGGCGAGCTTCGCTGCCTTCAGTGTCGTGTGCATTTCATCTCCTCGGTTGTCCGCCGCTTGTCGCGGCCCATTGCTCGAGTCGAGGCCGACGGGCATGAATATTCATGCCTTTCACAATCACATTCCGAATCTCTTCGTGTCCCCCGACCTCGTTCCGCGGCCCGAGTATACTAATTGCTGAACTCGAGCAAACGCGACAACTTTCCCCGGCGTCATCGGACCCACCGTGCGATCCGGGTTGCCGATTGCTCGCAGGCATGACAAGCAGCGCCGCGCGCAATCTTCGTCAATGCGTGTCCGCAATGCACCGCAGGCGACGGAGTTGCAGTCCGGAGACGAGTTGACGCACGGGCCGATACGCGGTGCAAACCCACATGAACGCTCCCAGGAGAAGTGAAGCATGAAGCTCGCAGGAAAGGTGACGCTGGTCACCGGTGGTGGAAGGGGTATCGGCGAGGCGATCTGCGTCGCGTACGGGGCCGAGGGGGCCGCCGTGGCCGTGGCCGACCGCGATACCGACGGAGCCCGACGTGTGGTCGAACGCATACGGGGCGCCGGCGGCACCGCGACCGCGGTCGAGGTCGACGTGGCCCGGTCGGAGAGTGTCGACGCAATGGTGAAGGCGGTGCTGCGCGAGCATGGCCGCATCGACGTACTCGTCAACAACGCGGGAGTGCGGACGATCAAGGGCTTCCTCGAGCATACCGAGGAGGACTGGAACCGGATGCTCGCGGTCAATCTCACCGGGCCGTTCCTGTGCTCGAAGGCAGTGTTGCCCTCCATGCTCGAGACCGGCAAGGGAAAGATCATCAACCTGGCCTCAATCGCGAGCTTCACGGGGCGGCCGGCCCGCGCCGGCTACGTCGCGGCCAAGTCCGGCCTGCTCGGCCTCACCCGAGCGATGGCGGTGGACATGGCGGGCCGCAACATCCATGTCAACGCCATCGCCCCCGGCCTCATCGCCTCGCCCTTCAACGCAAGCTTCGCGGAAGCCGCGGACACGGGTCCGGCGTGGGGCAAGGAAACCCTGCTCGGACGCTGGGGACAGCCGGAGGACATCGCCGGCGCCGCGGTGTTCCTCGCATCCGACGACTCCGACTTCGTCAACGGGGCAGAGATCAAGATCGACGGAGGATGGCTCGCGGCCAAGACGCGCAGCGGCGAGCTGGACCACTGAACATGAACGGTCCGCAACCCCTGTACTCGTTCACCGGCAGGACGAAGGTGGGCGATCGGTCTTGATCCTGCGACGCAGACAACCACTATCCTCCTGACGATCTCCGCTACGCTTCGTCGGGAATTCGAGCCGCACGAGACTCATTCGTTCAACGCAACCAACAAGGAAAGCACAGAATGGTTCGACTCAGTGACCTTCCGGAAATGTCCCGCCAGTTCCTGATCGATTTCGACTGCCCGGTGATGGACGGGCGTCCCTGGACCGGGGGACCGTCCCTCTCCGAGCGTCGGGTCGCAATCGTCACCACCGCAGGCCTGCAGCGGCGGGAAGACCCGCCATTCCACCTGGGTGCCGCCGGCTACCGGGTGATTCCCGGCGACACCGTGGGCGGTGACCTGGTGATGACCCACGCCTCGATCAACTTCGATCGCAGCGGCTTCCAGGAAGACGTCAACGTCGCGTTTCCCATCGACCGCCTGCGCGAGCTTGCAGCCGACGGCACCATTGGTTCGGCCGGTGACTATCACTACGCGTTCATGGGTGTGACCCATCCGGAGCAGTTGGCACCGGCGGCGGAAAAGGTCGCCGGGCTGCTGAAGGACGACGGGGTCGATTCCGTCCTGCTGGTCGGAGTCTGACCGGCCTGTACGCGCGCCGTGAGCGGGCTGGGCCACATTCTCGAGAACGCAGGACTGTCCACCGTTTCGATCAGTCTCGTTCGCGAACACACCGAACGCATCGTGCCGCCGCGGGCGCTGTGGGTGCCGTTCGAGTTCGGCCGTCCTCTGGGCGTTCCGGGGGACGCGGACTTCCAACGCCGGGTCCTGGTCGCCGCGTTGAACCTGCTGGTGACGAAATCCGGACCGGTTCTCGCCGACTACCCCGAAGACGTCCCGGACCCGGAACCTTCCGGGAACGGGGAGGGTTGGGTGTGTCCCGTCAATCTCCGGCCGCCGGCGGCCGATGCCGGCGACGACGCACTGGTCTCGGCCTTCCTCGCCGAAATCGCCGAGCTGCGGCCCTGGTACGACATCGGCCTCGAACGGCGCGGCCAGACCACCTTCGGAGCGAGCGGCCTGGATATCCCGGGGTGTGCCCGATTTGTCGGCGACTTCCTGGCCGATGCCGGCGACATCGCGACGGATCGCTGGCCCAATCTGAGGGTTGGCGATGTCCTCAAGATCGTGCTCATGGACATCAAGACGTTCTACCTGGAAGCGGCGCTGGCACGCCCGGGCAGGGCGTCGAACCGAGAGCTCGAGGAGTGGTTCTGGGGCGAAACCAATGCCGGGAGCGTCTATCTTGCCTTGCAGCGGCTTTGCGCGGCGAGCGATGACCCGTTCATCGCCACCCTCGGGAGACAGTTCATCGTCCCGCGGGCCCAGGCGCATCGGATCCGATGACTTCGGCGACCATGTCCTCCTTGAATGGCCGCGTACATCTGTCCGCGGCCCGTGCTCCGTGCACCTTCGCGATAGGTCTCCTCGCCTCATCACGAAGGCTGCATCGGCTACGGGGATGACCGATGCCTCTGGGCACCCCCACTCCCGAAGACCGCAACTTCATGCGCGAGGCCCACGCCCAGGCCCTCGCGAGCTACGAAGCGGGCGGCGTTCCGGTCGGTGCCGTGATGGTCGAGAACGGCGCAATCATCGGTCGTGGTCACAACCGCCGGGTCCAGGATTCGAATCCTGTCTCGCACGGAGAGACCGACTGCATGAAGAACGCGGGGCGGCGGCCGAACTACTCTGGGGTCACCATGTACACGACGTTGAGCCCGTGCATGATGTGCACCGGGACCATTCTCCAGTTCGGCATTCCCCGGGTCGTGATCGGCGAGGCGAAGAACTTCGCCGGCAACATCGAGTTCCTGAGCGAGCGAGGCGTCGAGGTGGTGCTCATGCACGACGATGACTGCATCGAGCTCATGTCCCGATTCATCGAGGAACGCCCGGACCTCTGGTACGAGGACATCGCGGGCAACGAGTAGCACCGTCGCTCCGACCGCGGGTCTCACCGGGCCGCACGGTGAGATCGCGGAGCTGCCGCACCCCACGAGTCGGCGGGTCCGATCCGCGCTGGCCCCGCGGCCTACCTCGTTCCGTAGAGCCGATCCCCCGCATCCCCCAGTCCGGGCACGATGTAGCCGTGATCGTTCAGGTGCGAGTCGATGGCCGCGGTGTAGACCGGCACGTCGGGGTGGGCCTGCCGGAACGCCTCGACCCCTTCAGGCGACGCCAGCAGGCAGACCATCTTGATGTGTTTCGCGCCTGCCTCCTTGATCCGCGCCACCGCGGCGATGGCCGAGTTCGCGGTGGCGAGCATCGGGTCCAGCATGATGACCGGACGGTCCTCGAGATCGTCCGGCACCTTGAAGTAGTACTCCACCGCGACGAGGGTGTCCGGATCGCGATAGAGCCCGATATGCCCGACCCGGGCCGACGGCACAAGATCGAGCATCCCTTCGAGCAGACCGTTGCCCGCACGCAGGATGGAGATCAGCGCGAGCTTCTTCCCCGAAAGGAACGGCGCCGGCATCTCGGTGAGCGGCGTGGTGATGGTGCGCATCTCGATGGCGAGGTCGTGCGTCACCTCGTAGCCGAGCAGCAGGGAGATCTCGTTCAGGAGCTGCCGGAACTTCGCGGTCGGCGTGTCCTTGCGCCGCATGATCGACAGCTTGTGCTGAACGAGGGGGTGATCGACTACCGTGACATCGGCCATCTGAGGTCACTCCATGGCATCGGGTCCGCATTTCCCGGCAGCGCCGCGGCCGGACAGCGGTTCGCGAAGGGGGGGACGGTCAGCAGGGAAGTCCGTGACGGTCGGCCGGCCACCAGTCCGGGTCGATTACCTGGTCCACATTCCAGTCGATGGTCAGATTGATGCGCTCGCCGGGGACCTGCCGGAGCAGAGCCGCCTGCTCCTGAGTCCACCGATAGAAGTCGACATTGTAGAGCTGGGCCGGATCGGACATGGCCATTCCCTTGTCTTCACCCGACGGGTTGTGCGGTGTCTCGGTCTGCGCTGCGGCTCGACGCGGGGCCTCGCCTCGGCATCATGCAATTCGGTATCGACCGTCGCGTATGGTCGGCGAAAGCAGAGCATGGAAACCGGAAAACGCGGGCTATCGCTTTTGAGTGGTGCCGGGGACGGGATTCGAACCCGCATGACCCGAAGGCCGCCCCCTTCCCATGCGTCCGATAACGCAACCGGGCGCATGGGAAGGAGGGTGTGGCTGCCAATTTCACCACCCCGGCATAAACAGCAGCATATTCCACTCCCGTCCACCCGGCAAGAACTCCGCACCGCAGAACTCCGCACCGCGGGCAGTTTCGTCCACGTGGTCCCGACAACGTTATCTAGAACACCGTGCCGTCGCTCACGACCTCGATCGGCGGGCCGCCGCCCGACCGCCGCTCGGCCGCGATGCGGCGGCCGGCGCTCCAGGTTCCGCCTTCAAGCATCTTGACAAGGGGCGGCGGGTCGGCCGCGAGCCCGAGGCGGTCCCACACCAGCGGGGCGATGCGGTCGAGCAACGCCACGGTGAGGGCGCGCCACTCGACAACGAGTTCCGAGCCGGCGGCGAGCGGCGCGGCCGCCGAGTCGGAATCGCGCAAGCCGAGCACCCCGAGGTCGACGAACAGCCCGCCGTTACGGTACTCGGCAAGTCCGGTCAGCGTGTCGATTCCGGTGACGTCGACGCCCGCCTCGATCATCGGCTCGACCAGCGAATAGGTGAGCCACTGGGAGAGCTTGTGGAACGGAACGAGCCCGTGGGTCGCATCGTTCCGCACGATCGCGGGGTGACGCCAGACGTCGCCGAGATTGACTCCGCCGATGGCGATGCGGCCGGGCCAGATTGCGCCGAGACCCCGGAGAACCACCCTCAGCACATCCTCGAGAGCGACGGAGGTCCCGTTCGCCGTGAGGTGATCGAACAGGTTGCCGGGGCGGGCCGGGGCATCGCCGAACCATTCGGGGTTCGCGCGCAACGCACCCCCGAGCGCACGCAGCAGCGCGACCCGTCCGTCGAGTCCCGCGAGCGGATTCCCGTCTTCGACCTGGAACACCCGCGATACCGTTTCCTCCGTCAACCGCGAGAGTCCGTCGGCATCGGCCCGAAGTGGCTGCGCCGGTCTGGAGGAAAGCGTGCCCTCGGCGAACAGGCGCAGGCTCGCGACGCCTAGACCCTCGGACCGCGCGAGCTCCAATCCGGTGCCGGGCTCCCGCCACCGCCAGGCCGCCCCCGCACCGGCGTCGAGGAGCACGCTGACGACCGCGAGGTCAAACCGGATGCGTGCTCGCTCGGGGCCGTCGATGCCGTCGAGCAACGGCGTGATCCGGTCGATGCCGCCGGCCTCGAAATGCCGCCAGCGACTGTGAAACGGGATATCGAGAGAGGGGTAGTTGCGCCGAACCTCGTCGGCGACATGGTCGGCGGCGACGCCGAGCCGGCGTTCGTCGAGCACGAAATGAGGGAGGGCGCCGCGCGCGCACGCGTCCAGCATCTCGCGGCAGCGTTCGCGGACGGCCCCTGCACCGAGGAGCGCCGCCGCGGCGTCAGGCTCCATGACTTTGCGGTTCACCGCTCCCATCGCTCGCGGGCGCAAGGCCGACCGGGAGGCTTCGCCGATCCACGGACGCGGACGCGGATCGGGGAAGCCTCCGGTCAGGCGGTACCGATAGAATCGATGTCTCCAACTTCATCGCGGGTGCCGCCCGCGGTTCCGGCTGCCGTGGAACACGCTCCGGTGCACAGGCCGGCCGACGCCGCCTGGAAGCTCGACCTTCGCCACCCTCCTAATCGTCGAGCCCCCGGCCCTTCGGCTGCTTCAGCTCCTCTGTACCCACCGGGCGTTCGCTGAAATAGCCGGCAGCCTTCTTGGCGTCCATCTCGACGCTTGCGTCGTCGGGAATCAGGCCGTCGGGAATCGCGACACGTTCCACGATCTCCAGCCCCTGGCGCACCAGCGAGTCGTGCTTCATGTTGCTCATCGACACGAACCGGTCGATGCGGGATACCCCGAGCCAGTGCAGCACGTCGGGCATCAGCTCCTGGAACCTCATGTCCTCGACCCCCGCGACGCACTCCGTGCGCTCGAAGTAGGTCTCGGCACGGTCGCCTCCCTCCTGGCGCTTGCGAGCGTTGTAGACGAGGAACTTGGTCACCTCGCCGAGCGCCCGGCCTTCCTTCCGGTTGTAGACGACCAGTCCGCATCCACCCTCCTGAGCGGTCTGGATGCACACCTCGATCCCGTGTGCGAGATACGGCCGGCAGGTACAGATGTCGGAACCGAAGACGTCGGAGCCGTTGCACTCGTCATGCACACGGCACGCCACGTTTCGTCCGGGGTCCGCGATGGCGCCGGGATCGCCGAAGATGTACACCGTGATGCCGCCGATCGGCGGCAGGAACACCTTCAGGTCCCCACGCGTCACCAGCTCGGAGAACATTCCCCCGGATTGCTCGAACAGGCCACGGCGCAAATCGCTCTCCGCGATGCCGAACCGTTCGGCAATACCAGGGAGATACCAGACCGGCTCGATGGCTGCCTTGGTCACCCGCACGTCACCGTTCTCGGTGAGGACGACGCCGTCGGGCCGGAGCCTGCCCGCCGCGATCGCATCGCGGAACTCGGGCATGTTGACCCGGGCTCGGGTCACCGCGATGGTCGGGCGAATGTCCCATCCCTCGGCAAGCTGTTCGGCGAACACATCGCTCACCAGGTGACCGTAGGGATCGAGGGAAACGATGGCGGACGGATCACTCCACTTGCGATGCGGACCGATTGGTGTGGCCGGAGCCGTATTGGTGAGATCCGGCACGTGCACCGGGTCGAGCGTCCCCGCGGCCACGGCAAGGGCTCGATACAGCGAGTAGGAACCGGAATGCGCCCCGATTGCGTTGCGCTGCGCGGTGAGCGTGCCGACGACGGGACCGCGTTGCACGGCGCTCGTCGCACCCCAGCGGATCGGGGCGGTCGACTTGCGGCTCGTCGGGTGCGAGTGGAGCTTGATGTGCCGGCCGGTCGCCGGCCGAGCATTCACATCGGGCTGCGGTGCGCGTTGGACCATCTCAGGAGAGCCTCGGTTCCGGGAATCCGGGATATTCCGTGGAATGATCGCCGTAATGGTTGGCCATGCCCGGCTTGGTGAGAAGGACCCGGCCCCCTCTCCCTCGGGGCGTGATCCAGCTATCGATGCGGCGTTCCGGCATCTCGTGCCAGCCGAGATTGAAGGCCGCATAGGTCTGGAAGAACTCCATGTGCGAGTAGGGCAGGTGGTCGTGAATCCACCAGGCCATGGCCTGCCAGGACGTACCCGCTTCGTAGCGCTCGACGAACCAGGGAACGACGATGCAGGCGGTCGCGCCCATGCCGCCCTGCGCATCCAGACGATCCCACACGTGACGGGAATGATTCCATTGCGTCGCCGCGCAGTTGTATCCCTTGCGCCTGTTTTCGACGCCACAGTCGTTCACCGCGACGGATCGGAACGCGGAACGAATCGACACGTGGCCGAAGGTGGCGTGCAGGGGTTCGAGCAACACTTCGCACAAGCGCGTGCCCGCCGCGACGGCCAGGCCGGGATCGTCCGGGATGTTCGGAATTCCCTCGAAGTTCGCAATCTCGCTGTAGAGCATGTCGCGCATGAAGAAATGCTTCGACAGCCGGACCCGACCGAGCTTCTCGAGGGTCTTCATGGAGGCTGGTTTGCGCACAAGGAGGGCGCTCCTCTTTCCATCGTTCGTCAAAGCTACCAATAGCCGACTCTCGGATCGAAGTCCATCGCCGCCGCCATCTTCCGGTACAAGGCCTCCGCCTCGGGGGTGTCGGCGGGCGGCGCGACGATCTCCAGCGTCACGTACTGATCGCCGCCGGGACGGCCG